>NZ_DURI01000297.1 GCF_012837295.1 Corynebacterium sp.
GACTGGCTGACGCCCATGACCAACGCGACGAGCTGATCCGACGCGGCGACGTTGTCCTCCGTCGACGTGATCGCCCGGCGCGCCAGGACGCGGATGTTGCGGACCGCGTTGTCGACCGGATGGACCAGCCGGGCCAGCGAGCGGAACTGCCGGCGGCGATTCCACAGCAGCGGCGACAACTGCACCTGCTCCACGCCATCGGCGATGGTGCGGTCCATGAGGGTGACGTCGGCCTGCGAGGCCCTGGCCACCTGGAGGCCGGCGCGGATGCGGTCGGCGTCGCGATCCTCGAGGCCGCGGGCGACGTCGTAGAGCACGTCCGCGCTGAGATCGAGCACCGTCGCCACCGTGCGGCGGGCCTCCGACACCGGATTGCGCGGGATCAGCGCCATGACCAACACGCCGATCAAACCACCGACCAGGGCGTCCACCATGCGCTCGTAGGACAGCGTCGACCCCGGCGGCATGATCGTGGCGATGAGCACCGCCGACGACGCCGCCTGATTGACCACCAGCGGGCCTCGGCCGACGAAAACGCCGATCATCATGGCCACCAGCACGCCGACCGTCAGCTGCCACACGCCGGGCCCGAGCACCGAGAAAATGACGTCGCCCACGCCGACGCCCAGCGCCGCGCCGAAGACCAGCTCCATGCTGAATTTCAGGCGCGGCCCGGCCACCATGACGTTGAGGCCGATGAACGCCGCCATCGGCGCGAAGAACGGGTTCGGGTGGCCCAGGACCTCCAGCGCGAACCAATACGCCAGGCCCGCGGCCAGCGCCGCCTGGATGACCAGCAGCCACCGCGTGCGCAGCCGCTCGACGCCGTGGAGGAACCGCGTGCGCGGGCGCATGCGGCGGCGCAGCGCCATCGCCGCGCGGGAGGCGGGGTGGCGCAGCGCCTCGAGGTACTCCGTGGCGTCGAGGCCGATGTCGCGGGGTTCGCGGGGAGGTCGGGTCATGCGCGCCTACAGGTTGGTGGCGGCCACCGCGGACTGGTCGCAATCCTGCAGCAGGGCGAGGCAGCGGTCGTACTCGTCGTCTTCGCCGATCGCGCGGGCGGCCTTCGCCAGCGCCGAGATCGCGCGCAGGACGCCGCGGTTGGGCTGGTGCGACCACGGCACCGGGCCGAAGCCCTTCCAGCCGTTGCCGCGCAGCAGGTCCAGGCCACGGTGGTAGCCGGTGCGGGCGAAGGCGTAGGCGGTGACGTCCTCGCCGCGGTCCAGCGCGGCCTCGGCCAGGTCGGCCCAGGCGGCGGAGTCGCGGGGGCAGATGCGGATGACGTCGTCGGCCGGCTTGCCGGCGGCGCGGGCGGCGTCGGCGTCGTCGAACGCGGGCAGGTGCACCGGGGGCGGGGCCATCATGTCGTTGAGCTTCATGCCGACCACTATGCCAGCGCCTTGAGGCCGACGATGCCGCCGACGATCATCGCCAGGAACAGCATCCGCGGCAGCGTCACGGGATCGCCGTCGAACACCATGCCGTAGGCGACGGTCAGCGTGGCGCCGATGCCCACCCACACGGCGTACGCGGTGCCCAGCGGCAGGTCGCGCATGGCCCACGCCAGGCCGCCCATGGAGATGACCAGCGCCACGAAGAACACGATCGACGGCACGAGCCTCGTGAACCCGTCGGACTTGCCCAGTGCGACGGCCCACACGGCTTCGAACGCCCCCGACAGGATGAGAATGAACCAGGCCATGGCGGCCGTCCCTTCCGGCCGTCTTGTCGTGGACCGGGTACGGCTCCCTCGTCCGGGAGGTCGCGTGGCGCGCCTCTGGCCCAGATGATGTCAAACGCGGGCGAGGATTTCCACCGCGACGGCGAGGTCCTCCCAGCTCATCCCGGCGGTCTTGAACACGACGGGCGCGTCGGATTCCGCCAGTTCCAGGGCAACTTCCCGCTTGACGACGACGTCCCGGAACTCCGTCCAGTCGCCCCGTCGGAGATGGCCTTCGTCGACGGCGATCATGACGTCGCCGCATTCGGCCTCGGCGACGTGGGCGTCCTCGACGATGACGCGGGCACGGCCCATCAGTTCGCCGGGCAGCTCGCGCTTGTCGGGGTGGTGGGCGCCCATGGCGACGACGACGGCGTGATCGGCGACGTCGGCGTCGGCCAGCACCGGCTCCGCCGCCGAGGTGGCGCACACGATGAAATCCGCGCCGGTCGGCAGCTCCGTGGCAACGGAATGCGGCACGGCGCAGTCGACGTCGCGCGGGGTGCGGACGACGAAGGTGACGTCGACTTCCCCGAACAGCTCCACCGCCCCGAGGGCGTGGTGGATGGCCTGGGGGCCGGAGCCGACGATGGCCACGCGCAGCGGCCGGCCGGGTTCCCGGCGGGCCTCGACGATCTCGAGCACGCCCGCGAAGGACACCGCCGGAGTCCGCAGATCGGTGAGCGCCGGTCCGTCGAGGACGGCGGACGGGGCGAGCGTCGGGCCGTCGAAAAGCAGGTAGGCGCCCTGCACCCACGGCTGCCCTCCAACGGTCAACAGCTTGACGCCGACGTGGTCGCGGCCCGTCGACGGCATCCACAGCAGCTGGCCGCCGGAGGGGACGTCGGCGCTGCCGCGGGGGATGTCGGCGGCCGGATCGAGGCCATCGAGCAATGCGGCGCGCAGGACGTACGCCGCGCGGCCGACGGTCATGGCCGAGCGGACTTCGTCGGAGCCGATCACTCGCACGACGGCCCCTTGTCGGGCAGCTGGGACTGGCCCGGATCGGCGGACTTGCGGCGGACGTCGTCGGCGACGCGGGCGGCGGCCTCCATGAGCATCCAGCCGGACAGCTGCACCGACAGGTCGCGCTCGCGGATCGCGCCCTCGCGCACCGCACCGCCGACGGACGCCGACACCAGGCCACCGGCCTGCGGGAACGTGGCCGACTTCGTCCAATCGGCCGGGAACAGCGGCAGGCCGTCGACCTCCAGGCGGTTGTGCCACGCACTGTTGGCCGTGGCCAGCACCAGACGGCGGGCGATGCGGGAGGCCGCGCGGTCGGTGCGGCCGTCATCCGGCAGGCGCAGCGCGGCGTCGGCCAGGTAGCGCACCAGCACGCCGTTGAACAGGCCGCCGTCGCCGCCACCGCCGCCCTTGATCACGTTGTCCGACGTCGCCATGTCCTTGGCCACCGCGTGAATGATGTTGTGCAGGCGGGTGAGGTAACCCGTCGATGCCTCACGGTCGCCGCGCTCGCGCAGGGCCAGGGCGATCTCCAGGCACGCGCCGATCATGACGCCCTGGTTGTACGTGTACCGGCCGCGCTCGACCTCCATGCCGCCCATCGACAGCCGCACGCCGTCGAGGATCAGCCCCGAATCGTCGACGAGGTTGTCGAAGATCCAGTCCACCAGCGCGCAGGCCTCGTCCAACCGCCCCGCCCGGGCAAACGCGATGGCCGCCGGGCCGTTGGAGGGCACGTTGAAGAAGACGTCGCCCACCCGCCACGGCAGCACGCCCGTCGACGGGTCGATGCCCTCCACCAGCGAATGCAGCAGGCGCCGCGTCGTGCCGCGGGCGCCGCGGCCCACCTGGCCGGCGCGGCCCAGGGCCAGCACCATCCACGCGCGATCGTCGAAGTACTTGTTCGACGCCAGCGGCGACAGGTTGCGGATGCGGATGCCCCGGATGGTCGCCTGCACCGCCTTCGACTTCTCCCGCGACGGCACGCGCGCGGCGGCGTCGATCAAGCAGTCCAGGTAATGCGCCTGCCACCAGTAATGCCAGGAAAAGAACGCCTTGTGCTGCACCGGGGCTGGCCACGACGGCACCGCCAGATTGGTCCCCGGCAGGCCCCACAACCGGGACGCGTGCCGGTCCCTGATCGCCTGCTCCGCGACATCGGCACGGTAGGCCCAGTTCTCGGCCTCCGTGCGGGACATCTTGGTCACCACGTGCCACTCCTCTCCGGCGCCGGCCCGACCGACACCGCCCGGCAATCCACGCTCATACTACGTGCCGCGGCGGATTCACCACGCGTCGTCGAGGTGCGCATGTGTTCGAACCCACGCGTGCATGGCGATTCCCGCCGCGACGCCCGCGTTGATCGACCGCGTCGACCCGAATTGGGCGATGGACACCGTCATGTCGGCGGCGTCGCGGGCGGCCTCGGTGACGCCCGGCCCCTCCTGCCCGAACAGCAGCAGGCACTCGCGCGGCAGCTCCGCGGTCTCCAGCGGCACCGACCCGGGCACGTTGTCCACGGCGACGACCGCCAGGCCGCGCTCGCGGGCCCAGGCGACGACCTCGCCGACGGTGTCGTGGTGGTGCAGGTGCTGGTAGCGGTCGGTGACCATCGCCCCGCGCCGGTTCCAGCGCCGACGGCCGACGATGTGCACGGCTGCGGCCGCGAAGGCGTTGGCGGTGCGCACGACGGTGCCGATGTTGGCGTCGTTCTCGAAGTTCTCGATGGCCACGTGCAGCGGGTGCCGCCGCGCGTCGATGTCCGCGACGATCGCCTCGCGCGTCCAGTACCGGTACGCGTCGACGACGTTGCGCCGGTCGCCCTCGGCCAGCAGCTCCGGGTCGTACTTCGCATCGGAGGGCACGGGCTCGCCGGGGTGCTCCTCGGCCCACGGCCCGACCCCGACGCGCGGCGTGCCCCACTCGGTGGGGCCGGGCTGGCTTTCTTTATCGGGCTGGTCTGGCTCCGTCACTTCCGCCCGAGCTCCAGGATGCCGTCGACGAGCAGCAGCTGCGCGGCGGTGTAGGTGTCCATGACGCCGGCATCGAGAAGCTTGCCGACGACGCTGTCCTCCCCCACCAGCGCACGCAGCATCAGCAGCGCGTCCGAGACAAGGAAGAGATTGCCGCCGTGGCCGACGCCGAAGCGGGGGTCGCCTTCTTCCAGACCGGCGACCAGAACGGAGTCGTCGCCGAGCATCGACGTCGTGGTCAGCAGTGCGCCGTAACCGGCGGCAGCCGGCAGCAGATCGGGGCGCGACAGCGCGGCACCGGCCACGGAGGCGGCCCACAGCGGGTAGCGGGTCAGGGCGCGGAAACGGTTGGGGCGGGCCCCGGCGTCGTGAAGCATCTTGATGTACGCCACCTGGTTGACCGCGAAGGCCGCCGCGCCCTTGTTCAGGTCGTTGACGCGCGGCATGAGCACCAGGTCGCCGATCCAGCCGCCGGCCAGGCCGACGAGCAGACCGGCGGTGACGGCCGGCTTGGTCTCGTGGCGGCGGCGCACGACGGAGGCGGCGAGCAGCGGCATGAGCAGGGTCTTCGACGCCTTGCGGGGCTTTTCCGCGCCCAGCGCCGAGGAGACGACGTTGACCAGCGACGCACCGACGTAGCCGGCGCGTTCCGGTTCGCGGGTCGCGCGGCCGACGGCGGCGACCAGCGCGCCGGCGCCCTCGATGGTGCGGCGCGCGGCGGCCTGCTTCAGGGTCTCGGTCTTGCCCATGACTACTCCAATCCCAGGTCGGTGAGGCCGAGCAGGAAGCGGTACTCCAGCCCCTCGGCGCGGATGACGTCGGCGGCGCCGGTGTCGCGGTCGACGACGGTGGCCACGCCCACGACCTCGGCGCCGGCCTCGCGCAGCGCGGCGACGGCGGTCAGCGGCGAGTTGCCGGTGGTGGTGGTGTCCTCGACGACGAGCACGCGCGCGCCCTCGATGCCGGGGCCCTCGACGCGGCGCTGCATGCCGTGCTTCTTGGCCTCCTTGCGCACCACGAACGCGTCGATGGGGCGGCCGGCGGCGTGCATGACGGAAGTGGCCACCGGGTCGGCGCCGAGCGTCAGGCCGCCGACGGCGACGTAATCCCAGTCTGCGGTGAGCTCGCGCAGCAGCTCGCCGATCAGGCGGGAGGCCTGGTGGTGCAGCGTCGCGCGGCGCAGGTCGACGTAGTAGTCGGCCTCCTTGCCGGAGGACAGCGTCACGCGGCCGTGGACGACGGCCAGCTCCTTGACCAGCTCGGCGAGTTCCGCGAGCTTCGTGGCGTCTACCTGGGGGTTGTTCATCGCTGGTCGTCCTCTTCCTGGTGTTCGTTGTCTTCGTTGTTCTCGGGTTCCGCGTGGTCGATGACGTCGCCGAAGATCCCCGCGGGCCCGGAGTCGGGGCGGATGATGCGCCCTCCGGTGATGGTGGCCCGGCTGTGCTCGGGGTCCTCCCCCAGCGCCGGCAGGGCTGCGCCGGATTCGCCCAGATCGCGGAAATCGCCGTCGCCCATTCGCTTTCCGACGGCCCGCGTCGGCGTCTCCAACGGGTGTTCAGACGCGGTCGGGGGCCGCCAGGCGGGTGCTTCCTCGACCGGATCGGGGACCGCCGCGACCGTGGTGGCGGCGGTGGCCGCGCTGGGTTCCGGAAGCGGCCGCAGGTGGCCCGGCGCGGAAGTCTCCGCGTCGGCCGCCGAGGGCCGGGTGGGATCGCGGTGGGCGGCGTCGAGTTCGCCGATGGATCCCGGCGAGGGTGGCAGGCGTCGGGCGATGTCGCCGAAGCCGGCCAGCGGCGCCATGGCCGCGTCCCACTCGAGGGGCCCGGAGCCGTCGGCGAAGGCGCCGATGACCCACTCCCCCTCCGCCCACGCGGCGGTGACGGAGTCGGGGATGGACCGCAGCACGCGGTGGGCGCGGTCGTCGAAGATGCGGTGGACGATCTCGGGGTCCGTGGCGGAGACGGTCACGCCGTCCTCGACGCCGACCTCGGGAAGATCGGTGCGGCCGTCGCGGGAGAACTCCATGATCTCGTCGGAGGGCACCGGCCGGCGCAGCGCCAGCAGCGTCACGCCGCCGATGTCGCACAGGTGCATTTCGCGGCCGTGGGCGAAACCGCTGACCACGTCGCGGGCGTCGCCCTCGGGGACGCGGTCCCACCACGACGCGACCTCCGCGTCGATCTTGCGGAAGTCGGCGTTGCGGTCGTCCGCCCACGCTTTGCGGGCGCGGCGCGCGGCCAGCCCGGCCAGCGGGCCGACGTGGCGCAGCTCCTCACGGGTGGGGAACCGCGGCGCGAACGACGGCCGCGAGCGGCGCGGCGCGGGTTTGGGTGCAGCCGGAGCTCCCACGTCCAACGGTTCATCGTCGGGGTGGGCGGGCTCGTCGGGACGCTCCGGCTCGGGGGCCGGTTCTTCTTCGGGGTCGGCTTCGTCCTCGACCTCGTCCACGTCAATGGGTTCGGGATCGAGTTCGGGCTCAGGGGCCGGTTCAGGCTCCGGCGCTTCTTCACGCTCGGGCTCAGGGGCCGGTTCCGGTTCGGGTTCGGGCTCCGGCGCCGGCTCTTCTTCATCCACCTCGGGCTCGCCCACCTCATCCGACGGGGAGGTGGGCTCCAAGGAGTCGGCCGGGACGTCGTCAAGCGAACCCGACGCGCCCGCGCGGCGGCGCGAATCCAGCACGAACAACGCCGCACCCGCGCCCAGCAGCACGATCCCGAGGAAAATGAAGAGGTAAGTCATCGTGGGAACAGTCTATGCGGCTGCCTCACAGGCGGACGATGGGCCGCGCCGGATCACCCGCCCACTTCGACCAACCGCCGATGAACAGCGACGCGCCCGGCAGGCCCGCCTCGTGCATCGCCTGGACGAACAGCGCCGCGTGCAGGCCCGAACCGGAATAGACGGCGACCTGATCGCCCGAGGTCACGCCGATCTCGGCGAGCTTGGCGCGGATCTCCTCCGCCGGCAGGAACTCGCCGTCGCGCTGCAGCGCGCGGGCCGGCAGGTTCACCGCGCCCGGAATGTGGCCGGCCTGCAGGTCCAGGCGCTCGGCGCGGCCCTGGAAGCGGGTCAGCTCGCGGGAATCGATGAGGACGCCCTTGTCGGGCCACTCCGCGACGTCATCGACGTCGACGACCGGGAGGTTGCCCGCGTTCGCGACGAGATCGCCCGGCTGAGGCAGGTTGCCCGGGCCGCCGGCGGTGTCGAAGCCCTCCGCTTCCCAGGCGTCCAGGCCGCCGGCGAGGACCTTGACGTTCTTCACGCCGGCCCAAGTGAGGATCCACCAGCCGCGCGACGCCAGCAGGCCGTCGTTCTGGTCGTAGACCACGACCTCGTGGGCGTCGGTGAGGCCCCAGCGGTCGATGGCGTCCTGGACGCGCGCCAGCTCCGGCAGCGGATTGCGGCCGTGGGCGCGGTCCGGAATGCCGACCAGGTCGAACGTCGGATCGCAGAACAGGGCCAGGGGAATGTGGGCCATGGTGTAGTGGCCGTAGGCGGACCGGTCGCGGGACCATCGGGTGTCGATGACCGCGATGCGCCGGCCGGCTTGAATGTGACTGTGGAGTTCCCGTGCGGAAATGCAGGTGCTCATACCGGTAGAGCCTAGAGCCGAACCGCCGAATCCGCCGCGCCGCCCTCCGTCGGGCGGTTAGCCTGGCGCCATGGACCAGACAAAGCGCACCGCATTCATCACCGGCGCGGCCCAGGGCATCGGCCGCCGGACCGCCGAGATCCTCCTGGACCGCGGCTGGACCGTCGGCGTGTACGACATCTCCGACGACGTCTCCTGGGCCGAGGGCCGCAAGGGCGCGGTCACCGGGCACCTCGACGTCCGCGACCCCGACGAATGGCGCGAGGCACTGCGTTCTTTCGCCGAAGTCGCCGGGGGTCGCATCGACGTGATCGTCAACAACGCCGGCATCCTCTATGGCGGCGCCTTCGAGGATGCGGGCATCGACGTCGACGAACGCATCATCGACGTCAACGTCAAGGGCGTCACCTACGGCGCGAAGCTGGGCCTGTCGTACCTGAAGGAGTCGCGCGGCCAGCTGATCAACCTGGCGTCGGCCGCTGCCATCTACGGCACCCCGGACATGGCCACCTACTCGGCGTCCAAGTTCGCGGTACGCGGCCTGACCGAAGCCCTGGATTACGAGTGGCGCCCCCTGGGCATCCGCGTCGCCGCCGTGTGGCCGCTGTTCGCCGACACCGGGATGCTCGACGGCGTGGCCACCACCGGCACGTCCCGCATGGGCATCCGCCTGACCGCCGACGATGTCGCCACGGCCGTCGTCGACTGCATCGACGCCGGCTACAAGGACGGCGAGCGCCACAC
>NZ_DURI01000298.1 GCF_012837295.1 Corynebacterium sp.
CCCGCAGCCCGCCCGCGCGCAGCCGATGGCGCAACCCGGCGAGCACCCGCTCGTCGATGGCCGCCGCGGCCAGGGCCTCCGAGCGGCGGCGCCCGGACAGCACCTCCATGATCACCGCCATCGACCGCGCCAGGTGCTCCCTCGCGGCGTCCCCGCAGGTGGGCAGTGCCGGACCGGACGGTCGGCCGTCGTCACGCGGAATGCCCGCGCCAGCGCTAGGCCGCAGGCCCCGCAAAAGCTCGAACCCCCGCAGCGGCGCCAATTCTCCGACGTCCCCGATCATCCCCGCGATCCCCCGATCTGAAGTCCCCGCGGACATCATGCCAGCCCGGCCGCGCGCCCGCCCGGCGGGGCGGTCGGCGGAACGCGGCGCGGGCAACTACGCTCGTGGTCATGCGTGGTCTCATCATCGATTACTGCGGTGTCCTGGACGGCACCGACGAAGAGCGGGCGCGGTGGCGGAAGCTGCTCGCCGCCGCCCGCGCCAACGGCGTCGCCCTGGCGGTGCTGTCGAACGACCCGGGCGGGCCGGAGGCGGATCCGATCCGCAAGCTCGAACAGGAGGGCCTGGTCGACGCGGTCGTGCTGTCGGGGGAGGTCGGCGCCGAGAAGCCCGAGCCGGAGATCTTCGACATCGTCGCCGAGCGCCTGGGCCTGCCGGCGCGCGACTGCGTGCTTGTCGACGATTCGATCGTCAACATCCACGGCGCCGTGTCGCATGGCATGGTCGGCGTGTTCTACCAGCAGTTCGACCGTGCGGTCGTGGAGATCGTGGGCCTGTTCGACCTGGAGGGCGAGTTCTAGTGCGCGTGTACCTGCCGGCGACGTTCGGGATGCTGGGCGAGCTGCTGTCCGACGGCGCGGTCGCCCCGCGCCGCGGCTGGGCCTTCGCCGTGACCCCGGCCCTGCGCGAGTTCTACGTGGAGGGCGACGACGAGGAGTTGGCGGACATCGCATTCGACGACGCCTCGCGCGCGTCGCTGCGGCTGTTGTCGGCCTACGACGGGTCGTTCCCGCACCGCCGCGTGGTCATCGCGGCGGACGTGGCCGATGACGCCGTCGAGCTGAAGCCGGACATGGGCGAGGCCGTCGTGGCGTTGGCGGGGGTGCTGCCGCGCGACGCCGTCGCGGCGATCCACGTCGACGTGGAGGAGTCCGCGGAGGCCGTCGCCGCCGCGATCGGGGCCGTCGACGCCGCGGATCTGGGGGACGAGGATGCGGAGCTGACCGTGGGCGATTGCCTCGAGCGCCCGCTGGCCTGGTACGACGCCGCGGAGCTGCCCATGGTGGTGGAGCTGCTCTAGTCGGCCGGAGCGGGGGCGCGCACCCCCGCCACCGCCGTCGTTTTCACCGCTTGACCGAAAAGTTACCCGCCCGTAAGCTACGGTTCCGTAATCTACGGAAAGGGGAACCGGTGAGCTTTGGCAATCGCCTTCGCGGCGCGTTCCGTCACCTGTCGACGCCGCTGATGCCGGACGACTACACGCGCCTGGTCAATCCGCTGTGGTCCAAGCGCGAGCTGCGCGGGCAGATCGAGCGCGTGACGCGGCCGGCCGACGACGTCGTCGAGCTGGTCATCAAGCCCGGGTGGGGAGTCCCCGCCGACTTCCGCGCCGGCCAGTACATCGGCATCGGCGTCCGCGTCGACGGCCGCCTGGTGTGGCGCTCCTACTCGCTGACCAACGCCCCGCAGTCCGCGGACGGCATGCTCACGGTCACCGTGAAGGCGCAGGACCAGGGCCGCCTGTCGCAGCACCTGGTCGCCAACGTCACGCCCGGCACCGTGGTGCGCCTGGCCGCCCCGGCGGGCGATTTCCACCTGCCGGAGCCGCCGCCGGAGAAGCTGCTGTTCATCACCGCCGGTTCCGGCATCACCCCGGTGATGTCGATGCTGCGCGATCTGGAGCGCCGCGGCGGCCTGCCGGACGTCGTGCACCTGCATTCGGTCCGCGACCGCGCGGGACTGCTTTTCGACGACGAGCTGGTCCGCCTGAGCCGCGAACAGCCCGGCTATGCCCTGACCGTCCGCGAGACGGGCATCGACGGCCGACTGTCGATCGACGAGATCAAGGAGCTCGTGCCGGACGTGGCCGACCGCGCCACCTACGCGTGCGGCCCGTCGGCGATGCTCGACGAGCTCGAGGCCGGGCTGCCCGGCGTGCGCACCGAGCGCTTCACCCTCGACCGCGGCAACACCGACGCCCAGGGCGGCGTCGTGCGCTTCCCCGGCCGCGGCGAGATCGAGGTCGACGGCGCCACGACGATCCTCGAGGCCGGCGAGAAGGCCGGCGTTCAGCTGCCCTACGGCTGCCGGATGGGCATCTGCGCGACGTGCGTGCAGCAGCTCGCCGACGGCACCGCGCGCGACCTGCGCTCGGGCGAAACCCATGAGGCCGGCGAGCGAATCCGCACCTGCGTGTGCGTGCCCGCCGGCGACGTCGAAATCGAACTGTAGACAACCGGGAAAACGGAGACAATCACCATGGCTATCGCCGACATCAAGGCCTATTCGCATCTGTCCGAGGAAGACGTCGCCGAGATCGGGCGCCGTTTCGAGGAGATCGCCGCCGAGCACCGCGCGGCGCTGGGCCCGAAGGACGCCCGTTACATCCGCACCCTGATCCGCGTGCAGCGCGGGCTCGAGGTCGCCGGCCGCGGCCTGCTCATCCTGCCGACCCTGGGTATGGCCCTGGACAAGGCCGGCTACAAGACCCGCAAGGGCGGGCTGCTGCCGCGTTCGCTGCGCACCCCGGCCCACAAGGGCCTGTGGTGGGCCGGCGTGGGCACCCTGGGCCTGGCCAAGGTCCTGGAGAACCTGGAAATCGGCCACAACGTCATGCACGGCCAGTGGGACTGGATGAACGACCCCGAGATCCACTCGTCGACGTGGGAGTGGGACAACTCCTGCCCGTCGTCGGGCTGGAAGCACTCGCACAACTTCGTGCACCACAAGTACACCAACGTCCTGGGCATGGACAACGACGTGGGATACGGCATCCTGCGGGTCACCCGCGACAAGAAGTGGAAGCCGTCGACGCTGACGCAGCCGATCCAGAACGTCATCCTGGCGTCGCTGTTCCAGTGGGCGGTGGCCTTCTACGACGTCGAGCTCGGCGCCGTCGCCGTCGGCAAGAAGAAGTGGGAGGACGCCAAGCCGCAGCTGATGGAGGTGTTCCAGAAGTCGGGCCGCCAGCTGCTCAAGGACTACGCGCTGTTCCCGCTGCTCGCCGGCCCGCGCTGGGGCGAGGTGGCCAAGGGCAATGCCGCGGCGAACCTGATCCGCAACGTGTGGGCGTACGCTGTGATCTTCTGCGGCCACTTCCCGGATGACGCGGAGACGTTCACCAAGGAGCAGTACAACAACGAGAACAAGGCGGAGTGGTACCTGCGCCAGATGCTTGGTTCCGCCAACTTCACCGGCGGGTTCATCCTGTCGGTGCTGTCGGGCAACCTGAACTACCAGATCGAGCACCACCTGTACCCGGACATGCCGTCCAATCGTCTGGCCACCATCTCGAAGCAGGTCAAGCAGATCTGCCGCGATTACGATCTGCCGTACAACACCGGTTCCTTCCCGGGCCAGCTCGCGCAGGTCCAGCGGACGATCCTGAAGCTGTCCCTGCCGGATCGCTTCCTGGTCGCCGACCCGGACAACGCGCCGGAGGTCCGCTCGGAGAAGGCGTTCGTCAAGTACCCGCAGGTGGAGGCCCAGCTCGATGCGGGCGCCACCCCGCGCCGCGGCCTGCGCACCGGCCTGAAGCTGCTCAAGCAGCTGCGCCCGGGCGTCAAGGAGGTCGTCGCCGCGTACACGGGTCGCTCGACCCGCGAAGTCACCGCTTAAGCACGGACGATTGCTTCACGACGCCCCGCGTCACCGCTTCCCGGCGGTGCGCGGGGTTTCGTCGTCCGCCTTCTTTCGCGTCCACGGCATCTGGATCTGCGTGGGCAGGCTCATCGCGGAACGGAGGATCTCGCCGGTCAGGGCGGCCGTGGCGCAGGCGAGGAAGAGCGCGAGGTACGCCTCCGACGACTGGCCGGTGAACTCGACGGTGACGATGAGCGCGAACAACGGGGCGGCCATGGACGTCGACAGGAACGCCGCCGCGCCGAGCAACGCGAAGTCCGCCAGCGGGATGCCGGGCGCGATGGGCTGGACGACGACGCCGACGAGGTAGCCCAGCAGCGCGCCGATGGCGAAACCGGGCGTGAGCACGCCGCCGACGGCGCCGGAGCGCAGCGTGATGAGCACGGCGACGACCTTGGCGGCCAGCAGTGCCAGCGCGAAAGTCCACACCGGGTTGGCCTCCAGCACCGGCGTCGCGGCGAAGCGGCCGTTGCCCAGGACTTCGGGCAGGTACAGCGACATCGCGCCGACGGTGGCGAAGGCCAGCGGCAGGGCCCACAGCACGTGGGCGCCCATGGGGGCGGAGCCCTCGGCCCGGGAGGCGGCGTAGCGGAAGGCCATGCCGGCGACGCCGCAGATGATGCCCAGCGTCACGGCGACGGCGAGATTGCCGAAGCCCTCCGACAGCGACACCGTCGAATACAGCGGCTGATCGCCGACGACGATGCCCGCGGTGGTGGTGGCCACGGCGGAACAGGCGAGGACGACCATGACGGCGCGGACGGTGACCGTCGTCAGCAGGATCTCAAAAGCGAAAACGGCCCCGGCCAGCGGAATGTGGTAAATCGCGCCGAGTCCGGCGCCGGCGGCGGCGGCCACGAGCAAACGGGTGGTGCCGCGGTCGACGCCGAAACGGTGGGCCAGCTGCGAGGCCATCATCGCGCCGGCCTCGCGGGGCGCGTTCTCCCGGCCGACGGAGGCTCCGGCGGCGACGGTGGCCATCTGCAGGAACACGTTGACCAGCGTCTCGATCACCGGCATCCGGGTGCCGGACATGCCCTCCTCGACGGAACGGATCGGCCGGCCCAGCCTGCGCACCGCCCACCACGCCGGCGCGGCGATGAGACCCGCGACGGTGATGCCCAGGAACCGCTGCAGGCCCGTCGTGCCGTCGGTGACCACCGGGTTGATGCCCTCGTGCTGGCCGTAGACCAGGTTCTCGATGCCGTGGAGCATGAACACCAGCAACGCGGCGACGAGACCCGTGGCCACGCCAACGACGAACGTCCAGACGCACAGCCGGATCAGGTCGGCCGCGGAGCGGCGGTCGCGGCGTTGGTCGGCGCTAATCACGGTCAATGTCGAGTTCCCAGTCCTCGTTGTCCTGGAGCGTGGCCAGCAGGCTCCGCACGGCCATGGCGCGGCGGTGCGAGGCGCCCTCGAGCTTGTCCAGCGCGCACTCCGGGTCCGCGGGCGGGCCCAGGTGCGTGCAGCCGCGCGGGCACTCCTCGATCGCGGCGGAGAGATCGTCGAAGACGTCGAGCACGGTCTCCGGCGTGACGTGGGCCAGGCCGAAGGACCGGATGCCGGGGGTGTCGATCGCCCAGCCGCCGCCGGCCAGCGGCAGTGCCACCGATTGCGTCGACGTGTGGCGTCCCTTGCCCACGCCGCTGACGACGCCCGTGGCGCGATCGGCGCCGGGCACCAGGCGATTGACCAGGGTGGATTTGCCCACGCCGGAATGGCCGATGAGGGCGGACACCTTGCCGCCGACGACGTCGACGAGCGGCTCGACGGGGTCCTCGACGCCGCAGACGATGACGGGCACGCCCAACTCGGCGAACTCGCCGGCGAACTCCGCCGGATCCGCCAGGTCGGACTTGGTCAGGCACAGCACCGGACGGACGCCGCCGGCGTAGGCGGCCACCAGGGCACGCTCGACGAAGCCCGTGCGCGGCGGGGGATCGGCCACGGCGCAGACGATGAGCAGCAGTTCGGCGTTGGCCACGACGATGCGCTCGAAGGGATCGTTGTCGTCGGCGGTGCGGCGCAGGACGCTCGTGCGGTCGGCGAGCTTGACGATCCTCGCCAGCGTCCCCTCCTGGCCCGACACGTCGCCGACGACGCCGACGCGATCGCCGACCACGATGTTCGTGCGGCCCAGCTCCCGGGCGCGCATGCAATTCAGCGGCTCGGTCTCGCCGTCGAGGACGACGCCCCACCGCCCCCGGTCCTTGGTGACCACCAGGCCCCACTTGGCGTCGGCGTGCTTCGGCCGGTCCTTCGTCCGCGGCCTCGACCCCCGCCCCGGCCGGACGCGGACGTCGGACTCATCCCAATCGCGGCTGCGGCGGCTCAGGACCGGCCCCCGTCCTCGGCGAGCGGCAGCCCGACCATCTCGGTCCACCGGATGTCGAAGTCCGGCATCGTCTTGCCGGTGGTGGCGATGTTCTCCACCCGCACGCCCGGCACCCGCAGGCCGATGATGGCGCCGGCGGTGGCCATGCGGTGGTCGGCGTAGGACATCCAGTCGCCGCCGTGCAACGGCACGGGCTCGATGCGGATGCCATCCTCCAGCTCGGTGGCCCGGCCGCCGAGGCGGTTGATCTCCGTGACCAGGGCCGCCAGGCGGTCGGTCTCGTGGCCGCGCAGGTGCGCGATGCCGGTGAGCTCCGACGGGGTGTCCGCCAGCGCCGCCAGCGCCGCGACCGTGGGGGTCAGTTCGCCGATGTCGCCCATGTCCAGGTTGATGCCGTGCAGCGTCGACGGGCCCTCGACCGTGAGGTCGTGGACGCCCGACTCGCCCTTGCCGCGGGGCTTGAGCAGCACCCGGCAGCCCATGGCCTGCAGGATCTCGCGGATGCGGTCGCCCGGTTGGACGGTCTCGACGGGCCAGCCCGCGACGGTGACCCGGCCGTGGGTGACGGCCGCGGCCGCCAGGAACGGGGTGGCGTTGGACAGGTCCGGCTCCACGTGCCACGTACGGCCGCGGACTTCGCCTGCGTGGACGTGGAACGCGCCGCCGTCCTCCGGGGAATCCTCGATGACGGTCACGCCCGCCTGGCGGAGCATGTCGACGGTCATGTCGATGTGCGGGCGCGACGGCACCTCGCCGATGGGCCGGATGGTCAGGCCCTTCGGGTAGCGCAGGCCGGCCAGCAGCAGCCCGGAGACGAACTGCGACGATGCGGAGGAGTCGATCTCGACCTCGCCGCCGACGTCCCCGGTCGGGTTGACCGTGAACGGCAGGGTGTCGCCGTCGATGTCGGCGCCCAGTTCGCGGAGTGCGCCGAGCACCGCGCCCATCGGGCGGACGCGGGCCTCCGGGTCACCGTCGAAGAACACCGAGCCGGTGGCGATGGCCGCGACCGGCGGCACGAAGCGCATGACGGTGCCCGCCAGCCCGCAGTCGATCTTCCCGCCGCGCAGGACGTGGGGGACGACCTCCAGGGTGCGGTTCGGCGTGCCCGAGGACTTGGCCCCGGAGCGGATCTCGATGCCCATCGCCTCGAGCGCGGAAATCATCAGGTCCGTGTCCCGCGAGCGCAGCGCCCCGTGGATCGTCGACGGCGTCGACGACAGGGCGGCGATGATCAGCGCGCGATTCGTGATGGACTTGGACCCGCCGATGGAGACCGTCGCGGTCACCGGGCGCTCGGCGGCGGGGGCTGGCCAGAAGTCATGGGGGGAAGTCACGCATCCATCATCCCCCAACTCGGGCGGCGGTGGGGCCAGGGGTGCGACGATTGGGGCATGTGCGGACGATTCGTGACCTTCACCGTCGGCGACGAGCTCGTCGAGTCGCTGTCCGGGGTGCCCGGGCTGGGGCCGATCGTGGCGGATGGGCCGTTGCCGGGGAAGCGCTGGAACGTTGCCCCGACCATGCCCATCACGGCCCTGGCCAGGTCCGGCAACGCCGATGCGCAGAGGGAAACCCTGGCCGCGTCCGTGCGGTGGGGCCTGGTGCCGCATTGGTCGAAGTCGATGCCGAAGACGCCGTATTTCAATGCGCGGGCGGAGACGTGGCGCGAGAAGCCGGTGTTCCGCGACGGGGAGCCGTGCGTGGTCCCCATGGACGGCTGGTACGAATGGCGCGACAAGGCGCCCTTCTTCGTCACCGCGCCGGGCGATCGGCCGCTGCTGGTGGCGGGCCTGTGGGCGCGGTGCGGGGACATCGTCAGCGCGACGCTGCTGACCACCGACGCCGTCGGTCATCTCGCGGACCTGCATCACCGGATGCCCCGGGTGCTTTCCGACGATGAGGTGGCCCCGTGGCTCGACGGCACCGGGTTCGCGGACGGCGGGGAGGTCGGCATGACGGCTCCCGAACTCGTGGAGACGTTGACGGTGGGGCCGGTGAACAAGGCCGTCGGCAACGTCGCCAACGACGGGGAGTGGCTGCTCGAGCCCTAACCGGCGACGTCGGCGACGGTGGCCGAGACGAGCGCCGCGAGGTCGGCGGGCGCCAGTTCGATGTCCAGGCCCCGGCGCCCGCCGGAGACGAAGATCGTCGCGTGGCCGGCCGACGACGCGTCGATGACCGTCGGCAACGGGCGCTTCTGCCCGAGCGGCGAGATGCCGCCGACGACGTAGCCCGAGGAGCGCTGCGCCGCGGCGGGGTCCGCCAGCTCGGCCTTCGACGCGCCCAACGCCTTCGCCGCGGCCTTCAGGTCGAGCCGGCCGGTCACGGGGACGACGGCGACGGCGAGGCCGGCCCGCTTGCCGTGGAGGTCGACGACGAGCGTCTTGAAGATCCGCTCCGGCGCCACGCCCTCGTGCTCGCCGAGCCAGTGGGCGGCGTCGTCGCCGAAATGGTCGCCGGAATGCGGGAAGTGGTGCACGGAATGCTCGACGCCGGCCGCGATGCAGGCGGCGATGGCGGGTGTGGCGGCGTTGCGGTCCTTTTTCTTGCCCATGCCCCGATGGTGGCACCGCACGGCCGTTCGCGGCCATTATTCCGGGCCGCGCGCGCCGGATAGGATGGAAGGCATGACAGCCGAAGCCAC
>NZ_DURI01000299.1 GCF_012837295.1 Corynebacterium sp.
CGATCTCGTGGTCCGAGTTTGGTGGTCGGGGCTTGGCGACCGGAGTTTGGTGGATGGTGGTTGGTGGATGGTGGTTGGTGGCCCCGTGGTGAGGCGAGGCCCCGTCACCCGGAGGCGACGTATCCAGATGAGCGGACGCTTTACGACGGACCGACGGCTCCGCGAGCGACGTGCTTAGTCGTCCCAGCGGTCGTCATCGTCGTCGTCATCGTCGTTGTGGTCGTCCCAATCGTCGTCGTCATCATCGCCGTCGTCATCCCAATCGTCGTCGTCATCGTCGTCTCGGTGGTCGTCCCAATCGTCGTCGTCCCGGTCATCCCAGTCGTCGTCGACGGAGACGACGGCGGGCGGGGCCGGGGGCGGGGCGTCGGCGGGCGCGGGCTGATCGGGCGCCGCACCTCCGAAGAAGGCGGTGACGGCGGCGACGACGCCGGCGAAGAATCCCGTGATGTCCATGGTTCTGCTCCTTAGGTGCAGGGGACGAAAGTCGGGTCATCCGCCAACCGGTGGCTTCCCGTTCCCGTCCTCGTGGTGGGTGGCGAAACCCAGTGAAGCAGGGCGGACAAGGCGCCACAATGGCCGTCGTCAAGCATTCATTTCCGCGAAGAGCACTGGTCAGCGCCTATGAAGCCATGATGATCCGAAGATGAGCGGACTCTCATCGAAACAGCCCCGGACGGGGTGGGCCTGCGGCCGCCGCTACCGCTGGTGCACCTGATTCTGCGCGGCCTCCAGTCCATGGCGGGCGATCAGTTCGACGGCGTCGGCGGCGTCCTGGAGCCAGAACGGCAGGTCGCGCCGCTCGGCGGTGGAAAACGCGCGCAGCACGAAGTCCGCCGGATCCTGGCGCCCCGGCGGGCGGCCGATGCCCACGCGCACCCGCAGGTAATCCTTGGTGCCCAGCGACTTCGTGGTCGACCGCAGGCCGTTGTGCCCGCCCTCGCCGCCGCCGCGCTTCAGGCGGATGACGCCGGGGTCGAGATCCAGTTCGTCGTGCACCACGATGACGTCGGTCGGCTCGACGTTGAAGAACTTCGCCAGAGCGCTGATCGGCCCGCCGGAGACGTTCATGTACGTCCGCGGCTTGGCCAGGATCACCTGACGCTCGGTCGCGGCGTCGCCGGTCCCGACGGTCCAGCGGGTCTGCACGATCTCCGCGTTGGACCGCTTGTGCGCGGAAAACGTCGACGGCATCGGGATGGTCCGCTCCGCGAGCTCGTCGAGCACCATCTGCCCGACGTTGTGCCGCGTGTCCGCGTATTTCGGGCCGGGGTTGCCCAGTCCGACGACGAGGATCGGCGGGGCATCCGACGGGGCGGGGGAGGGCTTGGCGCGTCCGAACATGCCCGTCATCTTCCCACATGTGCTTTGCGACGACCCGCGCGGGATCGCGGCACCGCACGACGAAGCCCCCCGCCGGAAACGAATCCGGCGGGGGGCTGTGTCGCAAAAGTACGGGAAGCGACCGATCCGGGACCGGCCGCACGCCCGAAGGCGGGGGAGGGGGAATTACTCCTCGCCCTCACCCTCCTCGGCCTTGGGCGCGTCGGGCAGCTCGTCCTCGCCCATGCCCTCGACGTCGGCGTCGACGTCGCCGGCCGGGTCCTCCTCGGACTCGACGATGTTGATGATGAGCAGCTCCGGGTCGTCGGTGAGCTCGAGGCCCTCCGGCAGGGTCACGTCGGAGGCGAGGATCTGCGCGCCCACGTCCAGGCCCTCGACGGACACGACGATCTCTTCCGGAATCGACAGCACCGGCGCGAGGACGAGGATGGTGTCGGCGTCCTGCATGATCAGGGCGTCGCCCGGGGCCAGCTCGCCCTCGTGGACGATCGGCACCTCGACCTCGACCTTCTCACCGCGGTGGATGCCCAGCAGGTCGGCGTGGTCGATGTTGAGGGTCAGCGGGTTCTGGTCCAGGGCCTTGACCATGGACAGCTGCGACTCGCCGTCGATGTCGAGGTCGAGGACAGCGTTGACGCCGTAGTTGCGGATGACGCCGTGGAACTCGATCGAGTCGACCAGAACGTGCTTCGGGGCGTCGAGGTCCTTCGAGTAGATGACCACGGGGATGTCGCCGGCGACGCGGGCGCGGCGGGCGGCGCCCTTGCCGAACTCGGTGCGCTCGCGGGCTTCCAGCTTGATGATGTTGGGCTTCGCCATATCTGACTCCTGCAAATCGTTGGGGTTCGGGAGTCGATCACGTGGCACGCGCTTGCCGGTGCCGCCGCGTCCCTGTCGGGGCGGCGGGGCCGGGTGGAGCATGCGTCGCGTCGATAACGGGGCCGTCGCTCGCGCGGTGCGCGCTCTCGGGCCACCCTCGCCGAGACATAACTCGTGGAATGCTACCCGACGGTCGGCGCCGGACGAAATCGCGTGGGCGCCTTTGCTCGACGACGTCCCGCCGCCTCGCGGAGGGGGCTAGAAGCGGTGGATCATGGTGCGGTAGCCCTCGACGTCGACGGCGCCCTCGGTGAACTCGAAGCCGACGCCGAGATACGACCGGCAGGCGCGCTCGTTGCCCATGTCCACGGTGAGGCTCACGGCCGGCGCGCCGCGGTCGCGGGCGAAGTCGAGGACCTCCGCCATCAGCTGCTTGCCCAGGCCACGGCCGGTGAAGGCGGGCTCGAAGGCGATGGCCACCTCCGGCACGTCGTCGCTGACGTAGCCGGAGCCGGGGTCGTCGGCGGTGAAGTGGCGCAGCCAGGCGCCGCCGGCGATCTCGCCGGCGATCTCCGCGATGATCGCGCCGTCGTCCTCCGCCGACCAGTGGTCGACGTACTTCACGTCGTCGGCGGCGAATTCCCGGGACAATTCGCCCTCGCCATCGGGCCACAGCTCCGTCAGCGCGTGGAACCGGCGGATCGCCTCCCGGTCCTCGTCGGTGGCGGTGCGGAAAACGGGCGCGTCGGTGGACATGATCCTCCGGGAACTACGCCTGGCCCTCGAAAAGGGTGGTGACGGAGCCGTTCTCGAAGATCTCGTGGATCGTCTGCGCCAGCAGCGGGGCGATCGGCAGGACCGTCAGATTGTCCCAGCCCTCGTGCGACTGCGGCAGCGTGTCCGTGGTGATGACCTCGCGGGCGCCGCACTTGGACAGGCGCTCCTTCGCCGGGCCCGAGAACACGCCGTGCGTGGTGGCGATGATGACGTCGGACGCGCCGGCCTCGCGCAGCACCTTCACCGCGCCGGCGATCGTGCCGCCGGTGTCGATCATGTCGTCGATGAGCAGGCACACGCGGCCATCGACGTCGCCGACCACGCGGTTGGCCACGACCTCGTTGGCGACGTCCACGCTGCGGGTCTTGTGGATGAACGCCAGCGGGGCGTCGCCCAGCGTGTTCGCCCACTTCTCCGACACCTTCACGCGGCCCGCATCGGGGGAGACCACGCACAGGTTGTCCAGCGAGTAGTTGTCCTTGATGTAGTCCGCCAAGATCGGCATGGCGTGCATGTGGTCGACCGGGCCGTCGAAGAAGCCCTGGATCTGATCCGTGTGCAGGTCGACCGACACGATGCGGTCCGCGCCGGCGGCCTTGAGCAGATCCGCCACCAGGCGGGCGGAAATCGGCTCGCGGCCGCGGTGCTTCTTGTCCTGGCGGGCGTAGGGGAAGAACGGCAGGATCGCCGTGATGCGCTTCGCGGAGCCGCGCTTGAGCGCGTCGATCATGATCAGCTGCTCCATCAGCCACTTGTTCAGCGGCGCCGGATGCGCCTGCAGAACGAAGGCGTCGCAGCCTCGGACGGACTCCTCGAAACGGACGAAGATCTCGCCGTTCGCGAAGTCGCGGGCGGTCATCGGGGTCAGCTCGACGCCCAACTCCTTCGCCACCGCGTCACCGAGCTCCGGGTGCGCGCGCCCGGAGAAGATCATGAGGTTCTTCTGGTTGTCGATCCACTCGCCGGTCATCTAGTCGGCCTGGCCTTCCTGGTCGTTCTTCGGCTTACGCGGAGGCGTCCGGACCGTTGCCCGGGGCGCCGTCGCCCTCGCCGACGGAATCGCCCGCCGCGGCCTGCGCCGCCTCGGCCGCCTCCGCCGCCGGGGTGCCCGGCCGCTTCCGCTGGACCCACCCCTCGATGTTGCGCTGGGGGCCACCGCTGACCGCCAACGCCCCGGGGGGAACGTCGTCCTTGATTACAGTACCCGCACCGGAATAGGCGCCGTCACCGACGTTGACGGGGGCGATGAACATGGTGTCGGAACCGGTGCGCACGTGGGACCCGATGACGGTGCGGTGCTTGTTCACGCCGTCGTAGTTGACGAAGACGCTGGAGGCCCCGATGTTGGAGTATTCGCCGATCTCGGCGTCGCCGACGTAGGTCAGGTGCGGCACCTTCGAGCCGCGGCCGATGACGGCCTTCTTGGTCTCCACGAAGCCGCCGAGCTTGCCCTCTTCGCCGAGGACGGTGCCCGGGCGGAGGTAGGTGAACGGGCCGACCTCGGAGTTCGCGCCGATGACGGAGTCGGTGCCGTGCACGCGGTAGACGGTGGCGCCCTCGCCGACGGTGACGTCGCGCAGCGTGGAGTCCGGGCCGACGGTCGCGCCGTCGCCGATGACCGTGGCGCCCAGCAGCTGGGTGCCCGGCAGGATGGTCACGTCGCGGCCGATCTCCACGTCCACGTCGATCCACGTGGTGGCGGGGTCGACGATGGTCGCGCCGCCGCGCATGGCCTTCTCCGTCAGACGCCGGTTGAGCTCGGCGCCGAGGGTGGCCAGCTGCACGCGGTCGTTGACGCCGGCGACGACCATGGCGTCGTCCAGGCGGTGGCCGCGCACGGAGCGGTCGGCCTCGCGGGCGATGCCGATGACGTCGGTGAGGTACAGCTCGCCCTGGGCGTTGTCGGTGTCCAGCTTGGTCAGCGCGTCGCGCAGCGTGGCCGCGTCGAAGGCGTAGACGCCGGAGTTGACCTCGGTGACGCGGCGCTCGTCGTCGGTGGCGTCCTTCTCCTCGACGATGCGCAGGACCTCGCCGTCGGAGTTGCGGATGATGCGGCCGTAACCGTGCGGGTTCGACGCCGTCGACGTCAGCACCGTCACCGCGGCGCGCGGCTTGCGGTTGTGCTCCGCCAGCAGGGCGGACAGCGTCTCGGCGTCGAGAAGCGGCACGTCGGACGTGGTCACCAGGACGGTGCCCTCGAAGTCCTGCAGCGCCGCGTCGTCGAGGGCGCACTGCACGGCGTGGCCGGTGCCGTTCTGCTCGGCCTGGTGGGCGGTGCCGACCCCGTTGGGAAGCGACCCCTCCGGCTGCGCGCCGACCCACTCGGAGATCGCCGCGACGACCTTCTCCCGCTGGTGGCCGACGACGGCGACGATCTGCTCCGGGTCGACGCCGCGGGCCGCATGCAGGGCGTGTTCCAGCATCGTGCGCCCGCCGATGCCGTGCAGCATCTTCGGGGTGTCCGACTTCATGCGGGTGCCCTGACCGGCGGCCAGGATGACGACGGCGGTGGGCGTGCCGGTGCCGTTGCTCATGGGGGTCTCCTCGTGCGTTCGTCGTGGGATACCCCGGAAACCCTACCCGCAGAGCCGGGCGGGATCGGGTTATCCCTGCGCGGACACCTCGGGCAGGGCGCGCGCCATGCCGACGCCGATGAGCCCCAGCACCGCGAAGAATCCCAGCGCCCACATGGTGCCCAGCATCGCCAGGCCGCCCGAGATCGCGCCCGTCGCCAGCAAGATGACGCCCATCGCGGAGTTGGCCACCGCGACATACGTCGTGCGCCGGTCGCCCTCGGCCATGTCGACGACGTACGTCTTTCGCGCCACGCGCACGCCGGTGTGCGTCAGCGTGATCAGGAAATACGCCACGGGCAGCGCCCAGCCCGACCAGCCTTCGGCGAACGTCACCTGCGACATCACCGCCAGCAGGATCAGCGAGGCCAGGCCGGCGCCCCAGGTCATGGTGCTTTTCGACGACTTGTCGCTCAGCTTGCCGGAGACCTGCCCGCCGAGAATGGCCGCCGCGCCGGAGGCGATCAAGAACGGGCCCAGCCCCGAGAGCTCGCCGTCGCCGCGCTCGGCCGACAGCGACACGAAAAACGCCGGCGACAGGGCCGAGACCAGCAGCAGCGAACGGACGATGACGAAGTTCCGGAACGGCGCATCGTCGGAAAGCAGATCCCAGGACTCCTTCACCCACGAGCCCGCGGAATCTTCCGACGTCTCGCCGGACGGCTCCGTGACCCGGTGGAAGACCACCGCGCCGATGAGCCAGGTCACGGCGGAAATCGCGATCATCCAGATGAGCACCGACGTCGGCAGATCATCGCCGCCGAACCAGCGGATGCCCAGGCCGAGGGTGATGGCGACCACGCCGGACAGGACCGTCGCCAAGCCCGTGATTTGCCCGCGCTGGCCCTTCGGGATCGTGCGGCCCTGCACGTCCTTCGACCCGATCGAGCACAGGGACCGGCCCAGCGCGAAGACGGCCAGCGCCGCGAGGATGGCGATCGCCGCGACCGTGCCGTCGAGCGCCGCCGCCGACAACGCCATGACCAGCGCCATCACGCCCTGCGTGATCGACCCCGCCACCCACACCGACTTCCGGTGCGCGCGGCGCTTCACCCACGGCGTCAGCGCGGCCTGCGGGAGCATGGACAGCGACTCGCGGATCGGGACCAGCAGCGCGATGGCCAGGCCGGGCGCGCCCTGGGCCGTCAGCAGCCATGGCAGCACCGTCTTCGGGTTGATCACCTGGTCGCCGGCGTTCTGCAGCCCGTTGGCCGCGATGAACTTCATGCCGTTGGCGGGGACGTCGCGGGCGACGTCGTCGGGCATGTCCGAGGTGTCGGCCGGGGAGACCAGCTTGTCGTAGAGCGCCATGCCAGCAGGTTATCGGCCTTCATCCGCACTTTTCGACCAAGTGTTCCCTAACTCGATCCGCCAAGGGGAGGGGTCGCCGTCGGCGATCTGCATGCATCGACGCCGCCCCTCGTCGCCGCCACCGCCGTCACCGCCGTCACC
>NZ_DURI01000300.1 GCF_012837295.1 Corynebacterium sp.
CCGCCGACCGCCACGAGCGACGCCCCTAAGGTTTTCCAAGGAAAGGTTCATGGTTCATTGATATACCGCGCGCAAAACAAACTGGCCGGTCCGGCGTGACGACGTGCCGTCGCCAAGCCGAACCGGCCAGTTCGAGGATGAAGCCCTAGAGGACCATCGCCGCAATCCACCCCGCCGCCAGCAGCGGAAGGTTGAAGTGGATGAACGTCGGGATGACCGAGTCGCGGATGTGGTCATGCTGTCCATCGGCGTTGAGGCCGGCCGTCGGGCCCAGCGTCGAGTCCGACGCCGGCGAACCCGCGTCACCCAGGGCACCGGCGGTACCGATGATGGCGACGGTGGCCAGCGGCGAGAAGCCCATCGCCGTGCACAGCGGCACGTAAATGGCGGTGATGATCGGCAGCGTCGAGAACGACGAACCGATGCCCATGGTCACGATGAGGCCGACGATGAGCATCGCGAAGGCGGCGGCGGCGTGGGATCCGGCGAACATGTCGGCGGAGGCCTCGACCAGCGGCTCGACATCGCCGGTCTCGGTCATGACGGCGGCGAAGCCCTGGGCGGAGATCATGATGAAACCGATCAGGGCCATCATCTTCATGCCGGCCGTGAACACGTCATCGGCCTGGCGCCAGTTGACGCCGCCGGTGATCATGAACACAGCCAGGCCCGCCAGCGCACCAATGAGCAAAGAGTCGGCCTCGAAATCGGTCGACTGCATCCACACCTGGATGGCGAAAGTGACGAAGATGGCGATCAGGGCGATGACGATCTTGCGCTTCTCGATCGGCTTGGCCGCCGCGCGGGCGATGGTGCCCACCGCCGCGCCGTCGCCGGCGGCATCCGGATCGGCGATGCCGGCCGGGGCGGAACCGGAGTCATCGGATCCGAACCCGTTGCCCGCATCCGACATGGTCTTGTCGGCGTAGGTCCGGGGCTTGCGGTAGCTGAAGAACAGCGCGATGAGCAGGCCGATGAACATGCCCGCGGCCGGGATGCCCATGGCCTGCAGGATGTTGATGCCGCCGGTGTCCATGCCGGCCATCTCGATGTTGCCCAGCAGGATGTCGTTGAGGAAGATCGAGCCGAAGCCCAGCGGGATGAACATGTAGGTGGTCACCAGGCCGAACGTCAGCGCACAGGCGGCGGCGCGGCGGTCGATGTTCAGCTTGTTCATGACGACCAGCAGCGGCGGGACGATCAGCGGGATGAACGCGATGTGCACCGGGATGAGGTTCTGCGACAGGACGGCCATCAGGGTGAAGCCGCCGAGCAGCGACCACTTGACCACGCCGACGGCCTTGGCGTTCTCCTCCGGATCCTTGCCCGTGACCGCGCCGATGATCTTGTTCGCCAGCAGCTGCGGCAGGCCGGACTGGGCCACCGCCATGGCGAAGGCGCCGAGCAGCGCGTAGCTCAGCGCGATGCGGGCACCGCCGGACAGGCCCTCCTGGAACGCCACCAGCGTCCCGTCGAAGCCGAGGCCGCCGAGGAGACCGCCGACGAGCGCGCCGATGAACAGCGCCAGGACGACATGGACGCGCGATATAGCGAGGATGAGCATCACCAGAACGGCGATCAGCACGGAGTTCATGAGAAAAACCTTAAAGGAGTTCGGCATTCATTCCCGCATTTTGCCGGGGCCCGTGCCAGTGAGATTGCTAACGCCGCCAGCGGCTACCCTGGCTGGCAACCATGTCTGAGCAGAAACAGAACCCGGACCGCGGAAATCGCGGTGGCCGGCGGCGCGGTCGCCGCTCCCCCGGCGCCAGCACGAACGAGGCGCCTCGCGGCAACCACCCGCACGTCGACAAGCGGCCCATCTACGCCCGCCTGGACGGCGTCACCTTCGCCGAGGCCCGCAGCTTTCGGCGCCGCCTAAAGCGCGCCTCGGCGCCCAACGCCGTCCACGCCATCGCCGAGGACATCGAGCTGGCGCGGCTGCGCGTCGAGGAACGCCGCGCCTGCCTGCCGACTATCACGTACCCGGAGTCGCTGCCGGTCTCCGCCCGCCGCGACGACATCGCCGAGGCCATCGAGAACAACCAGGTCACCGTCATCGCCGGCGAGACCGGGTCGGGCAAGACCACGCAGATCCCGAAGATCCTGCTCGACCTGGGCCGCGGCGTGCTGGGCAAGATCGGCCACACGCAGCCGCGCCGCCTTGCCGCGCGCACGGTGGCCGAGCGCATCGCCGACGAGCTCGGCGAGAAGATCGGCGGCCACGTCGGCTACGCCATCCGTTTCGACGACCGCATCGGCCGCGACACGTGCGTCAAGCTCATGACCGACGGCATTCTGCTGGCAGAGATTCAGCGCGACCGGCTGCTGCTCGACTACGACACGATCATCATCGACGAGGCCCACGAACGCAGCCTCAACATCGATTTCTTGCTGGGCTACCTCAAGCGGCTACTGCCCAAGCGCCCGGACCTGAAGGTCATCATCACCTCGGCGACGATCGACCCGGAGCGGTTCGCGGAGCATTTCGCCGACGCCGACGGCACGCCCGCCCCGATCATCGAGGTCTCCGGCCGCACGTTCCCGGTCGAGGTCCGCTATCGCCCGTTGACCGTCGAGGAAACCGTCACGCGCAAGAACGGCCAGGTCGAAACCCGCGTCACGGACATCGACCAGATCGACGGCGTCGTCGGCGCCTGCCGCGAGCTCATGCGCGAGGGCGACGGCGACATCCTGGTGTTCTTTTCCGGCGAGCGCGAGATCCGCGAGGCCGCCGAAGCCATCGAGGGCCAGAAGTGGCGCGGCGTCGAGGTCCTTCCCTTGTTCGGCCGATTGTCGAATGCGGAGCAGCACCGGGTGTTCGGGCCGCATGCTTCACGACGCATCGTCCTGGCCACCAACATCGCCGAAACGTCGCTGACGGTGCCGGGCATCCATTACGTGGTCGACACCGGTACCGC
>NZ_DURI01000301.1 GCF_012837295.1 Corynebacterium sp.
AGAACGTTGGCCGTGGCGGCGACGACACGCTCTTCGCCCTGAAGGCCGGCGCCGTCCAGTTCGGCACCAAGCGCAACAAGCGCACCGTCAACATCGTCGAGGCCGAGACCGCCGAGGCGTAAGTCTCACGGTTCGTCTGGTGCGGTCGGCTTCGTCGGCCGCCCCGGGTGCCTCACCCGCCGCCCTGCGTTTCGACGCACGGGCGGCGTTGGCGTTCGTGGGCGTCGACGGCGCCGCATGGCGTGCGCTGACGCTGAAGGCACCGCACTTCCCACGGGAGGTGCGGCGCTGTCGCGTTTTCGGAGGGGCGCGAGCGTCGTGCCGTGGGGTGGCGCGAGTTTCGTGCCGTGGGGTGGCGCGAGCATCGAGTAGTGGGGTGGCGCGGGTTTCGTGCCGTGGGCATGCCAGTGATATTCGCGACCTGCGGAAACGCGGTTGGCGACGCGGCGTTGGCATCTCCTTGGCACGAGCGCGACCCACTGCGAGGACTGTTGCCGCGCCACGTCGGTCTGGTGCCCGGCGATGCGGGCTGCGCGCGTGACGAGATCGCGATTTGGTGCCCGAATCGCGATTTCGTGGGCGTGGGAGGGGGCAGCATGAATGACGAAATCGCGATCCAGCGCGTGGATCGCGATTTCGTGGGGGAGGGGCCGGCGTGGCCCAGCAGTTCCGGCGATGAGAGCGTCAGGTTAGGGAGGGGCCGGGGCGGCTGGAGCGGTGGACTAACCCCGTGACGCCAGCGCCAGCGGGAGCACCTCACGGCCGGTGGCGGAGGCCAGGGCCGCAGCGGCGAGCGTCACCGACCACCCGGTGTCGACGCAGTCGGTGACCAGGAGGATCGGGCCGTCGCCCAGCTCGAGGTCGGAGATCGCCGCCCAGTCCCACCGGTCGGCGAGTCCGGCCACTCGATACGCGGAGTTCTGGGCTTCCACGGCGCGAGAACCGTAGCGCACGGGGAGCACGCCGGCGAATCCCATTCGGCCGATGTCGGAGATCGCGATGGCGCAGGCCACGACCATCTCGTCGAGCGCCGAACCATGCTCAGCCGAGGACATCGGGCCGCCGGAGTCCGGAGAGTCAGCCGTGCCCGCAGCCCCGCCATCGACGCCCTCGACGGCGTCGTGGGTGACCAGGGCGACGATGGTGTCGGGCCGCACGTCCCAATCCCACCCGGCGAGCACGTCGACGAGGTCGCGCAACATCCGATCCCGCTTCCACTCCGCGGCATTCGGCCGCCACGAAGCCTCGGCGAGCAGCTCGGACAGCGCGGGTCCACGGGCGATGTCGTTCAGTCGGCCGATGGCGCGCCCGTCGCCGATGCCCGCGATCTTCCCCTTCAACGGCACGCGCAGACCGGTGGCGCCGAGCGTCGACCCGGCCCGCCCCAGACCATCGCCGCCCGCCATGAGTCGATCGAGCCCGGTCGGCCACTGCTTCCGCGCGGGAATGCGCACGCCGGGTTCGGTCAACCGCGCCCGCACGACGTCGTCGATCCGCGCATCGACGTCGGGGGAGAGGTGCTGCCCCGTGCAGTTGTCGCAGCGCCCGCACGGCCCGGTCGCGGTCGGGTCGTCGAGCTGCCGTCGCAGGAACAGCATGCGGCAGGCATCGGGGTCGGGTGCGCCAGAGCTTGCCGACGGCCCGTCCACACCCGGATTACCCACACCCGGATTACCTGCGGGCGCACCACTGGAAACGGCACCTCCCGCGCCCTCGCCGAGACGCTCGTAGGCGATCATGGCGTCCTGCTCGGCCTTCCGTGCTGCGGCCAATCCGCCGTAGCGGGCGGCGTCGTATTCCCACGGCGCACCGGTGGCCACCCAGCCACCCCGCACGCGGCGGACGGCGCCGTCGACGTCGAGGACCTTCAACACCTGGTCCAACCTGGACCTCGACAAGTCGACCGCGGTTTCCAACCGCGCCGTCGACGCGGGCTGATCTCCGTAGGACGCCAGCTCGTCGAGAAGCGAACGCACCACGTCCTCCGCTGGAAAAGACAGTGATGCGAAGTACTCCCAGATGTCGCGGTCCTCGGCACCCGGCAACAGCACGACCTCCGCGCGATCGGTGCCGCGGCCCGCACGGCCGATCTGCTGGTAGTAGGAGATCGGCGACCCGGGCGCGCCCATGTGCACCACGAACCCGAGGTCCGGCTTGTCGAACCCCATCCCCAGCGCCGACGTGGCCACCAATGCCTTGACCTCGTTGTTCAGCAGCGCCGCCTCCAACCTCTCCCGCTCGGCGGCGTCGGTGCGCCCGGTGTAGGCGGCGACCTCGTAACCGGCGGCGGTCAGCGCCTCCGCCAGGTCCTCCGCCGCCGCGACGGTGAGGCAGTAGATAATGCCCGACCCCGGCAGCTCCCGCAGATGCGACGCCAGCCACGCCGGCCGCTTCGTCGTATCGCGCAGCCGCACCACATTGAGCCGCAGCGACTCCCGATCCAGGCCGCCCCGCAGCACGCCGGTGCCGTCACCGAGCTGCGACCGCACGTCCTCGACGACGCGGTCGTTCG
>NZ_DURI01000302.1 GCF_012837295.1 Corynebacterium sp.
CCGGTGGCGACGCCGTCGGGCCAGCGCTGGGTGACCGTCTTCGTGCGCGTGTAGAAGCGGAACGAGTCCGGGCCGTGCTGGTTCAGGTCGCCGAAACCGGAGGCCTTCCAGCCGCCGAAGGTGTGGTACGCGATCGGCACCGGGATCGGGACGTTGACGCCGATCATGCCCACGCGGATGCGGTCGGCGAACTCGCGGGCCGCGCGGCCGTTGCGGGTGAAGATGGCGACGCCGTTGCCGTAGACGTGCTCGTCGGGAAGGCGGAAGGCCTCCTCGAAGTCGTTGGCGCGGACGATGCACAGGACGGGGCCGAAGATCTCCTGGGTGTAGATCGACATGTCGGTGGTGACGTTGTCGAACAGGGTCGGCTGGATGAAGTAGCCGTCGGCGAGCGACTCGCCCTCGAACTCGGCGTCGGTGGCGCCCTTGCCGCGGCCGTCGACGACCAGCTCGGCGCCGGCGGCCTCGCCCTCGTCGATGAGCTGGCTGATGCGCTCCAGCGCGGACTCGGCGACGACCGGGCCGTACGACGCCTTCGGGTCGAGGCTGTGGCCGACCTTCAGATCGGGGATGCGCTCCTCGAGCTTGGCGCGCAGCGCATCGGCGGTCTCCTTGCCCACAGGCACGGCGACGGAGATGGCCATGCAACGCTCGCCGGCGGAACCGTACGCGGCGCCCACCAGGGCATCGACGGCGGCATCGAGATCGGCGTCGGGGAGGATGATCATGTGGTTCTTCGCGCCGCCGAAGCACTGGGCGCGCTTGCCGGTCGCGGCGCAACGCTCGTAGATGTACTGCGCGATCGGCGTCGAACCGACGAAGCCGACGGCCTGGATGACCTCGGAATCGAGGATCGCGTCGACGGACTCCTTGTCGCCGTGGACGACGTTGAACACGCCGGCCGGGCCGCCGGCCTCGATGAACAGCTCCGCCAGTCGGACCGGGACGGAGGGGTCACGCTCGGAGGGCTTGAGCACGAAGGCGTTGCCCGCGGCCAGCGCCGGGCCGGCCTTCCACAGCGGGATCATGGCCGGGAAGTTGAACGGGGTGATGCCGGCGACGACGCCCAGCGGCTGGCGCATGGAGAACACGTCGATGCCCGTGCCCACCGAGTTGGAGAACTCGCCCTTGAGGAAGTGCGGCGCGCCGACCGAGAACTCCAGGACGTCGGTGCCGCGGGCGATGTCGCCCTTGGCGTCCTCGAACGTCTTGCCGTGCTCCAGCGACAGGGTGCGAGCCAGCTCGTCGATGTTGTCGTTGATCAGCGAGATCCACTTCATGATCACGCGGATGCGCTTTTGCGGGTTGGTCTTCGCCCAACCCACCTGCGCCTTCTCGGCGTTGGCGATGACCTCGTTGACCTCATCGGTCGACGCGAGCTCGACGGTGGCCTGGACCTGGCCGGTGGACGGGTTCATGACGGGGGCCGTGCGGCCGCTGGTGCCCGGCTTCGCGGCACCGTCGACGAAATGCGTGATCGTGCGGGTCATCTGGAACTCCTGTGTGGTCGGCTGTGGTTCGGGGCGGAACGAATCTGAGGCCAGACGCTAACGGAGACGTGCGTCACATCGGTAGGAGAATCCCGAGGTGAAACGGTGAACACCCCAGCCACGGAG
>NZ_DURI01000037.1 GCF_012837295.1 Corynebacterium sp.
GGCGTGGGCATTTCGCTTGGCGACGACTGCGTCGTCGAAGCCGGCCTGTACATCACCGCGGGCACCAAGTGCACGGTGCTGCTCGACGGCGTGCGGAAGCACCGCAAGGCCGCCGAACTGTCCGGCGGCTCCAACATGCTGTTCCGCCGCAATTCGCAGACCGGCGAGGTCGAGGTCGTGCCGTGGGCCGCCGAGCGCGTCAAGCTCAACGAGGCGCTGCACAAGAACTAGCGGGCCAGCTTCTCCGCGAGGAATTGGCGGGCCTCGGCGCGGGCCGAGGGGGCGCCGTCGAGTTCGTTCTCGTACTGGATGTGGTCGTGGGACTGCGACAGCAGGAACCTCAGCAACGCTTCGACGGCGGTGCGGGTTTCCGGATCGGCCATCCCCTCCGGCCCGACGATCGCGGCGGCCGCATTGCGGGCGCCGGCGGCATCCTTGGGGTTCAGCGACGCCGACATGATCGACGGGCCTATGCGCCGCATCGCCGGGGTCGAGTCGCACCACAGATCGCCCGTGTTGCACGAGTCGAAGATGCGATCGGCGAACTCTCCCCACGATCCCTCGTGCGGGCCGAAGATGCCCTCGGAATCGGCGGGTGCGGTGCCGTGGGCGACCGCGACGTCGGCGCCGCGGCGGGGGTTGCCGAACAGCGCCATCGCCTTGACCCGATCGGGGTGCAACGACGACGCACCGCCAGCGACCCATGCGTTGAGAATGTCCGCGCCCTGCGAGTAGCCGGTGAACACGAAATCGGTGCCCGGGCAGGCGGCGTCGACGGCGGCGACGAGTTCGGCGAAGCGGCCGAGGCCCGCGGCCGCGGAGGACTCGTACGACGTGGTCAGGAACGCATCCGACACGTACGGCAGGTAGAGATTGCGAACGTCGTCGCCGAACTCGGCGGTGAGGTCGTGGCCCAGACCGGCGACGACGCGGCCGTGGGGGACGTCGGGGTCGCGCTGCTCGTTGGTCTCGCCGCTGCCCGGGACGTGGATTGCCGTGATCGGCGTGCATTCGCGACGGTCCATCGCGGCGATGCCCAGCTCCTTGCCGGAGATCCGGCCGATGACGTTCTCGGCCCGGTCCCACGCCGCGGGCGGGATGAGGGGGCTGTCCACGGTCCCGTCCGCGGCGCCGTCGGCGTTTCCTCCCGATGCCGACGAACCGACCGGATCAGGCAATGCCGCCGAGCCGACCGGATCAGCAGCTGCCGCCGTCCCGGTGCTGGCGACATGTGCCGAGGCCATTGTGGTGAAGGCCACGACGGCCGTGGCCAGCACCGTCGAGACGCGGCGCGCACGATTATTCTTCATTGGCATCTCCTCGGCACAGAAACCATCGATGGTTGAAAGGCTAGCCCCCGTGCGCCGATCGCCGATCCGCGGCCCCATCTGCGAGGGGTCCGGTCAATGGATCGGCCGCCCCACCCGCGAGGGCCCCGCTAAAGGATCGGCCAGAGGATCGGCGACGTCGCGGGCCGAGCGGAAGTGTCGGGGCGAGCCGTCGAGGGGGTCGTCGTAACGCAATTCGGTGGCCACCAAACGCAGGACCCGCGTGACGTTGGCCAGGTCGAGCCCGAGGTCGTCGGGGTAGGTGTCGTCGCCGAGGATCGGGTAGCCGAGGTGCGCCATCGTCGCGCGGAGCTGGTGGGTGCGCCCCGTCGTCGGCTCGAGGCGCCACTTGCCCACCGTCATCCGCGTGCCGCACGTTCCGCACGCGCACGTCGCCCCGTGGGCCGCCCCGGGCAGCACGTCGCCGATGTCCGCCGCGACCGTGCCCACGTACGTCACGCGCGTCGTCGCCGTGCGCCACAGCTCGGCGGGCACGTCATCGGCGGGCACGCGGGGATCGGCGTGGCCGGAATTCGCGTGGCCGGAACTGGCGCCGGCCGAATCGGCGCGGGCGGGTCCGTCGTCAAGCAACGGATCTCGGACGCGCACGCCGCGCTCGCCGTCGACGTTGGCCAGCTCGACGACGACGTCGCGGATCTCGCCGGGCTCCCAATCATCGGCGACGACGGTGAGCGCCTCGTACGTCTTGCGCACCCGCCCATCCTGGAAGAGCCGCTGGTAGGTGCCGCGCGATGCGGGATCGCGCGACACGAGCAGCAGCCCCGACGTCAGCCGGTCGAGCCGGTGGACGCACGTCAGATCCGGCTCCCCGAACCGATCGCGCAGCCGCTGCAGCACCGTGTTGCGCACCAGGCGGCCGTTGGGCGTCGACGGCAGGAAGGGAGGCTTGTCGACGACCAGCGCCCCGGCCTCCTCGGCCACGACCACCGGGTCGAACGGGATCTCCGGTTCGGCGTGGGCGGCGGCGGAGTCGCCTGAGTCGGAGGAGGGGCCGGCCGCGGGGTCGGCGGTTCCGGTCCCGGGCGCGGTGTCCATCGCCCCGGCCGGTGAAGCGCCCCCGCCGGATCCATCACCGGAGCGCTTGCCGGTTCCCTTATCGGCTCCCCACCAGTCGTCGCGGTTGCCCGCCGCCCTGCCCATCGAGACACGCTCCTCGTCTGCCCGCGCCGCCGCGGAGGCGCGGCGGTGCCGACGTTCGCCGATCATTCGTCCGCCATCCTGCCGTATCCTGACGGCATGAACGCCGCCACCCCCGCGAACCACTCCGAACGCCACGCGCCGCAGACCCCGCAGTCCGAGGCAAATCCCGCCACCGCCTCGTCGACGGCGTACAGCGTGCGCATCGTCGCCGGCGTCCTGCTCATCGTGGTGTTCGGCGGACTGCCGACCGTCGTCGAGGGGCGGCCGTTGTGGGCTGCGATCGTCGGGCTGGTCGGCGTGGTCGTGGGCGTCGTGCTCATCGGCATGGCCGTCAACTCGATGATCCGCGAGCGCCGAGCGCGGAATCGGGCGGGCCGCTGATGCGACCGTCGTAAAGCGACCGCGAAGCGGCGACGACCGCACGCGACATCGAGCCCGGGCCTTGGCGCCCGGGCTTTCGCCGTTCATACCCCTTGCCATAATGACAAGTATTCTTTACGCTGAGACATGAAAGATGAGCGCGGCGACAAGGACGGAGGTGGGCGATGACGCAGAACGGCGCAACACCGGAACTGACCAACATGGTCCGCAAATACCGCCGCTGGAACGAACTGTCGCAGGCCGAACTCGCCGAACGGGTCTCGGTGTCGCGGCAGACCATCGCCAACATCGAACGCGGCAACTATTCCCCCTCCGTGCACCTGGCGCTGGCCATCTGCACGGAACTGGGCAAAACCGTCGAGCAGGTCTTCGGCGACGAACAGGAAGGATGAAAAATGAGCTACGGAGACACCCTCATCGCCCGCTACGACGCCACCGTCGAGGACGAGTACCAGGCCAACCTCATGCACCGGTCGAACACCATCGGCTATCACATCGCCAGCTACGGCTACGTTTTCGTCGCGGCCGCCATGGCGTGGATCGTGCCGCCGGACAAGAACCTGGCGCCGATCATGGTCCTCGTGCCCATGTTCGCCGCCGTCCTGGCGGCCACCGGCTGGATGAAGCGCAAGGCACCCCGGCCGAAGCTGCTGAAGCCGACGCCGGCCGAAATCGCCATCACCATCGTGGCCCTCGGCCTGTGGCTCGGCGGAATGCAATACAACGACCCGCATGCCAGCTCCGCGACCGCCGCGGGGCTCGTGTCGGGCGGCGTCTTCGGCGGAATCATCGGCTACATGATCAGCGCGTGGTCCACCAAGCGCGGCCGCCGCAAGGACATCGAGCGCCTCGACGCCGAGTTCGGCGACGACTGATCGAGGCCCTGCCGGCACTCCGCTTTACGACGGCCCGTCCCCGACCCCTTCCCCCTCTCCGCGCCCGATGGCGTGGGGAGGGGTTCGTCGTCAAGCGAAGGCCGGCACCGCTCCGCCGTTCACCGACGGGGACACCCGCGCCAAATCCGACGGAACCGATCCGCGCCCGCCCGCGTCCTATGGGGCATGGGGGACAACGAAAACACGCACGCGACCACGACAACTGCGACGACGACGAACGAGGCCAGGACCGGAACCAACGCCATCATCATCGCGGCACCTGAGATCGGCTCGAGCAGCACCGACGACACGGAGATGCCGGCGGAATTCCGCACCGGATTGAGCATCGAGGCCAACGGTTTGATCCTGGCGCACGGGTCCACCGGGCGCGCGAACCTGTCCAGGTGGGTCGCCTCCGGACGTGCAATCCGCCTAGCGGCGTGCGCTGCGATTCTCACCGCGACCTGGGAGGCTGCCACCTGGCCGGAGCGGAGGCGGCTCAGCTGTGAGGCGCATGCCCTGGCCAATCCGGAACTGGTGCTCATCGGAATCAGCGCCGCGCGAATCCACTGCCTGGAGATTCTCGACGATCCGGAGCGCGACACCGGCGAGATCGTGCACCTCGGCCGGATCGGCGCCGGCAGACGGCGACGTGGAGCGGGTTACGAGGTGCGGCCGATCGGAGACGCCGAAGCAGACGTCACCGTCGTCGACGGCATCCGAGTCACCACGGCCGCCCGAACCATCCACGACCTGCGGGAATCCCACGATCCCGAGCACGCGCTGGCCGCGGCCGACGACGCCCTTCGGCGCGGGCATTCTCGTGGCGACTTCGCCGAGTTCGCTCATCGCATGCTCGAAGCCCGGAAGCAGGGCGCCCGCGGTACCGCCACGATCATGGCGTTGGCGAGCGAGTTGTCGGAGAGCGCCGCCGAATCGTGGACCCGGTGGATCCTGTACACCCTCGGCATTGCCGGCGTCGTGCAGCAGGTATGGATCGTCGCGCCGGATGGTCGGCCCGTGCGGCGCGTCGACTTCTGGATCCCGGCGCTCGAAATGGTCATCGAATTCCACGGCCGGATGAAGTATGACGGGCGCTACGGAGATGGCGACGTCATTTCGACGCGCGAGAACATGGCCATGCGCGATCTCGCCAACCTCGGGATCGACGCCGTGCAGCTCACGTGGCGGATGCTCGTCGACGGGTCCGCCCGGCGCCTGATCGCGGAGCGGGTCGCTCGCCGGCGAGCTCTTCTTCGCACGGCCGGCGCGCAGTTCACGGGCGAGACGTACCTGCGCCACGAAAAGCTCCCCGAGCATGTGACCCGGCATTTCAACGGCCGCTGAGTCAGCGGCCACACGTCACGAGCGGGGCTTTCTCTTCCGATCGCCGCCGACCAGCTGCCATCGCCAACGCCGATTGCCGTGGCTCCGGACAGCCCGACGTCGATCGCTGCGCCTGTAGTGGAAACTCCGCACTCACCTGTCGTCTCCGCTGCACGACACGCCGCCCCAATCGCGACACGCCGAGCAATAATGCAGCGCAAACGACACCGGAACGCAGGAAACCCGCAATTACCACTGCCCGTTGCTGATGTTGCGCATGGGATCGCTTTACGACGGCCGATCCGCACTTTTCGGCAGCCCCACGAGAGTTTTGCCGGCCGAGCATCAGACGGGCGCGATCATGGGGGTGATGAGGAGCGAGGGGAAGCGCGGAGGAAGTCGACGGGCCAGCTGATGGCCGTCGGCCCGAAGTGAGAACCTCCTGGCCGGGTACGGCCGGGTACAGCTAGGCGCGGAGGCGGCCGGCGGCGACGTCGATCGCCTCATCCGACGCCGTCAGGCCAATGCGGACGTGCCGCACTCCCTTCGGCCCGTAGAACTCGCCGGGCGCGACCAGGATGCCGCGTTCGGCGAACCAATCGACCAGGTCGCGGCACGTTTCGGCGGAATCGGTGGCGGGCCCCTGGCCAGCAGCGGAAGCGGCGACGGCCCCTGGGTCAGCCACGGAACCGGTGGCGGGCCCATTGCCAGCAGCGGAACCGGTGGCGGGCCCCTGGTCTGCAGCGGCCCCATCACGGGTCGCCCACAGGTAGAGGCCGCCGTCGGAGTCGTCGACGCGGAAACCGGCGCGCTCCACGGCCTCCCGCAGCACCGCGCGGCGGCGCCCGTAGCGGCCACGCTGGACGGAGGCGGCGTGGTCGTCGTCAAGCGAGGCGACCATGGCCGACTGGATCGGCCCCGGGACCATCAAGCCGGCGTGGCGCCGCAACGCGAGCAAGTCCTGGACCAGCGACTCGTCGCCGCAGATCCAACCGGCGCGGTAGGACGCCATGTTCGCGATCTTCGACAGCGAATGCACCGCCAACAGGCCCGTGAAATCACCGCCGCACACGCGCGGATCGAGGATCGACGGGGCCTCGAGCTCCCAGTCCAAGCCCAGATAGCACTCGTCGGACACGACGATCACGCCGCGCTCCCGCGCCCAATCGACCACCTTGCGCAGGTGGTCGACGCCGAGCACGCGGCCCGACGGGTTGCCCGGCGAATTGACGTACATCAGCGTCGGCCGCGACGGGCCCAGCTGCGTCAACGAATCCGCGCGCACCACGTTCGCCCCCGCCATCCGCGCGCCGACCTCGTACGTCGGGTAGGACAGCTCCGGGATCACCACGGTGTGCCCCTCGCCCGCGCCGAGCAGGAACGGCAGCCACGCGATGGCCTCCTTCGTGCCCACCACCGGCAGCACGCCGCGGTCGGCCGACAGGCCCGCCACCCCATGGCGGCGCTCCATCGCCCCCGCGATCGCCGCCCGCAGCTCCGGCGTCCCCGCGGTCTGCGGGTACCCGGGCTCCGCCGACGCCGCCGCCAGACCGTCGCGCGCCGAATCGAAGACGTCGTCGACGGGCGTGCCGATGGACAGGTCGATCAACCCGTCCTCGTGCGCCGCCGCCTTCGCCTTCGCGTCCGCCAGCGAATCCCACGGGAACGCGGGCAGCCGCTCGGCGGGCGTGGTCCGCTGCCGGTAATGCGGGGGCAGGGTCATGCGCTTCTAGTCCTCGGCCTGCGGCGGCAGCTCGGCGATGAACTTCACGTCGAAGTCCTGCGGCCCGAGCTTCGCGGCACCGCCCGGCGACCCGAGCTCGTCGAACCAGTCGACGTTGGCGTCGGTGTACTCGACCCACTCGTCGGGCACGTCATCCTCGTAGAAGATGGCCTCGACGGGGCAGACCGGCTCGCAGGCGCCGCAGTCGACGCACTCGTCGGGGTGGATGTACAGCATCCGCTTGCCCTCGTAGATGCAGTCGACGGGGCATTCCTCCACGCAGGCGCGGTCCATCACGTCGACGCAGGGCTGGGCGATCACGTAGGTCATGGCTTGGAAAACGGCCTTTCACGAATGCGGGGCTGGTTGTAACCAGCCCATTGTGTCACTTGGGGTGCCGGAGCGGCCAACCGCCCCCGACGATACCGGCGACGAGCAGGGCGATGGTGCGGATGGTTTCGCCGAGGACCTGGTCACCGCCGAACGGCAGCCCGGTCCAGATCCACAGAAAGACGTATCCGGCGATCCACGTCCACATGGGCACCATGGCGATGTTACGGCTCTTGGTCCACAGCATCGCCGTCCGAGTGATTATGAGATTAAATACGTACGCCGCGATGATCGTCCACGGCAGCGGGATCGACAGCCCGCCGACGTCGATGCGCGTGCCCAGGTACGCGACCTCGAGCACCAGCGACACCAGCGCCGCGACGGACAGCCAGGCGATGCCGGTGATCATTTCCCCTCGGTCGATGTCCTCGCGGACCTGGCTGCGGTCCGGGTCGCCCCAGTGCTTTTCGACGGCCACGTCCCCGCCCTCGGCCTTCTCGTTCATCGCGACGCTCCTTCGGTGTCGGCGGGCGCGCCGGCGGAGGCTGCGGGCGCGGTGGATGCAGCGGCAGAGTCCCGCCGCAGCTCGTCCCACGTCTTCTCCCCCGCGAACACGGCGGCGAGGTCTGCTCCGGCGGTGCCCAGCCGGTAATGCTCGGCGGGCGTGATCGGCTGGCAGATGAGGTTCGACAGCGCCCACACGCCCCGCGCGTCACCCGACGCATCGACGGCACCGGTGGCGGCGCGCGGATTGACCATGCTCACGCCGCCGTCCCCGACCCACACCTGCGTGGCGTGCGCCCGGAGGGAGGCCGTCTTGGCGGCGAGGTCGGCGTCGGAAAGCGAAACCGCGAAATCGGAGGCGACCGAAGGAAGGTCGTCGAAGTCGGCCCGCGTCCACGCGTCGGGCACCACGGCGATGGCGTCGAGGCCGTCGCGCAGCGCGTCGTCGTCGGTGACGGTCCACATGGTCGCCCACAGCGCGGCGTCGCCGGAGCCGGTGCCTTCGCCCGAGTCGCGTGCCGCCGCGCACAACCGGTCGCACGCCGCGACGGTGAGTTCGTGGGCGCGGATGTGGTCGGGGTGGCCGTAGCCGCCGTCGGCGTCGTAGGTGATCACGACGTGCGGCCGCAGCGCCCCGAGCACCTCGGTGAGCTGGCCCAGCGCCTCGTCGCCGGAGCGGATGAACGCCCGCTCCGCGTCGTTGCCGGGGTCGCCGACCATGCCGGAATCGCGCCACCGGCCGGCACCGCCGAGGTGCACGGGCGCATGGCCCGGCCCGTTGCAGCCCAGCGCGGCCAGCGCGGCGTGGAGCTCGTGGACGCGGAAGCCCCCGAGCTGGTCGGAATCGCCGCCGACGAGCCCCTGGTACGGCTCGCCGATGACCTCGCCGAGCTCGCCGAGCGTGCACGTGACCACCGTGACGTCGGCGCCGCGCCGCACCAGCTGCGCGATGGTGCCGCCGGTGGTGATCGCCTCGTCGTCGGGGTGCGCATGCACCAGCGCGACGCGCATCCCGGTCAGATCGCGGGCGTGGTCGGCGGGGATGGGCATGTCGGCTCCTCCGTGTGCTCGGTGGTCGGCGGGTTCGTGGCGGGTCCGGTGGGCGGTGCGGCGGCCGTCGCTTTACGACGTCCCGCCGTCACCCGCTTCGGCGTCCCCTCCGTCAGGGTCGTCGCCGTCGGGGTCGTCGCCGTCGGGGTCCGCGACCTCGGATGTCGTGGCCGAGGGTACTCGCCGCCAATCGGGCAGCGTCATCAGCGGCCCGATGAACGGTCCGGCGGGCCAGCTCGCGGGGTCGGTGACGGCCTCGTCTGCGATGGGAAGCTCGACGCCGGGGCCCACGACGGTGAGGATCCGGTCGACGACGATGCCCAGCTCGATGGCCTCGGCGTCGACTGCTTCCCTGATCCGTGCGGGGACGGCGCCGGCCGGGGCCACCACGCCGGCGCCCAGTCCCCCGGCACCGTCGGCTTCGTCGGAGTCCACGGCGTCGTCGAGCATCGCGTCGATGCCGGGATCGCACAGCCCGGTGAGGTTGGATCCGCGGGCGACGTCGGACGGCGCCACGGGAGTCGCGTCGGCCGCTCCGCCTCCCGCGCCGGTCGTGGGCCCGGACCGGGAGCC
>NZ_DURI01000303.1 GCF_012837295.1 Corynebacterium sp.
GGCTGACGCTCGACCATCTCGCCGCCGCCCGCTTGGCCGCGCCGGTGCTCGACCGCCTGGGCCGCACCCGCGAGCGCCGGGCGATGGCCAAGTCCGCGCTCGCCGGCGCGAAGGGTTTCCCGCCGTCGCCCGCGATGACCGAGGTCGCCGCCGCCGCGAAGTAGCGGAAGAATCCCGGCGGCGGTGGCCGTCGCAACGCAGGCGCTTTGCGTTCCGCCCGCGCCCCGTCCCACAATGGCCGAATGACCTGGTGGGATGAATCCATTGACGCGTCGGCCCCGATTCCGGCCCGGCGTCCCGTCGCCGAACCGCCCGCCGTGCCCGCCGAATTGCCTGCGCTGGTGGAATTTTCGCGCGCCTCGGCCCGCAGCCTGGATCACGTGTCCAGCTGGCGGGCGGTCACGGCGTACGCCCGCGATCATTGGCTTGACGACGCCGACGGGGTCCCCGAGGAGCTCATCGGCGAATTCCACGCCCTGCGCCACGCCGCCGCAGACCAGCTCGAGCTCGCCGACGAGGCCGAGGAGGCCCGCAAGGAGTGGCTCGACTGGGCGATCCGCACGAACCGGCCGGCGGCCGCGTTCCACGCGCGTTCGTTCGGGGCCTTCGCCGAGGCGGAGAAGTTCATCGACGCCCATCCCGCCGGCGGGCGCCCCGCCGACGCCCAGGTGCCGGAGCTGGCCTCCCTGACTCGCGACATCCTCGACCTGCGGCCCAGCGGTCCCGAGGCGTACCAGTTCGCCTTGTCCGCGGCGGTGGCCGGCGCGTCGGCGTCGCTGGCGCGGCGTCCCGACCTCGCCGAGGCGCTGTCGCGGTGGTCCGCCGAGTACGCCCCGCCGCGCACGGGCGACGACGACCGGCGGCTGTTGCAGGCGCAGGTCGCCCACGGCCGGGGGGATCTGGTGGGGTCGGCGAAGATGTGCGCGGCGGTGGCCGAATCACCCGCGTCCGAGCCGGTGACCAGCACCATCGAGGCCCGGCAGATGCTGTCGCACCTGTCGCTGGAGGCCGAGGAACCCGCAGAGGCCGTCCGCCAGCTGCTGCCCGTCGTGGCGGTGGGCCTGGAGTACGACCTCGTCGTCGGCACGCTGCGGTCGGCGCGGCTGCTGTCGGCGCTGCTCAATTCCGATGGGGAGTTCGCCCGCGCCGCCGAGCTCGCGGCCGCGGCTCTGGAGGCGGCGTCGGGCATGCCGGTCAATGCGCTGGTCATGGACCTGCGGCTGATCCTCGCCCGCTCCCTGCTCGACTCCGGCGACGACGAGGCGGCGTTGGCGCACGCCGTGCCGGTCGCCCAGTGGTCGTCCCTGACCAGCGACGAGGAACGCACCGACGCCGCGTTTTCCATCGCCGCCACCGCCGCCGGGCGCTCCGGCGATGCGGGCCGCGCGGCGGATCTGCTCATCGAGCACGCCGAGCATCTGCACCGCCTCGGCGACGGCGAGGGCGCGTCGCGGGCGCTGCGCCAGGCCGCCCGCAGCGCCGTCCACGAGGACCCCGACCGCGCCGAGGACCTCATGGTCGACGCCAGGGAGCTCATTTCCGACGGTTGGGCCATCGCCGACTGGCACGACGACCTCGCCTACGTCTACTGGGCGTCGTCGCGCGAGGACCTGGCGCTGGGCCACGTCGACACCGCCGCGGCGGGCTACCTCGAAGCCGGCGACGGCGAGGAGGCCGCCCGTGCGCTGCTCACGGGCGTGCGCTCCTGCCTGGACCGCGATGATCTGCCGGGCGCCCGGCGCTACGCCGCCCGCATCGACGAGCTGCTGCCCGGCGAGGCCTGGGCCGGGCACCCCGTCCGCGAGGCGCTGGCCGCGCTGATGGGCTGATGGGTCGAGCACCGGGTCCGGCGGTATTCCGTCCCCGGTAGGATCGACCGCCATGCGCACCCCCTCGGAAATCCTCGACGCCGCCTCCGCCCTCGCCGCCGACGGGCGCCTGTGGGCGGCCGCCGATTCGCTGATGGCCGGTTTCGCGGACCTCGGCGACGCCGCCGACGCCCCGGAGGTCGATTCGCTGGGCCGCCCGATCCGCGGGTCGTCGCCGAAGCTCATGGACCGTGCCGCGGACTACCTCGATCTGCTGGATGCCATCGAGTCCGACGATCCGGAGGCCATCGCCGCGGAGGTGGCGGCCGCGACTCCCCCGCGCCACATGCGCTGGGCCCAGTGGCACGCCCTCAACGGGCAGGCGGAGATCCGCCGGGGCCACCCCGGCCGCGCCGTGGACCACCTCGAGCTGTCCGCGGGCCTGTTCGGCTCGGACGGCATGGTCGCCCAGGAGATCCCGCTGCTCGCGCAGATCGCCATGTGCCAGCTCGAATGCGACGACCTGCCCCGCGCCGAGGACGCGCTGAACCGCGCCCTGGCCGCCCGCGCCCGCAATCCCGAGGACGCCGCCCGTTTCGGGAAGCTCCTCGACGACGTCTCCGCCGCGATCGGTGAGCGGCTGTAGTTTCCCGGCGATCCCCGGCCCGGCCGGTTTCCCGACCGAATCCCCGCCTAGAAGTCCAGGCCGAGGTCCAGCACGCCGGAGGAATGCGTCAGCGCGCCGACGGCGAGGAAGTCCACGCCGCAGGAGGCGTATTCGCGGGCGACGTCGAGGGTCAGGCCGCCGGAGGACTCCAGCTGGGTCGCCGGCGACACCTGCGCCCGGCGCTGCACGGCGATCTGCGTCTGCCACACCTCGAAGTTGTCCAGCATGACCAGCTCGGGCTTCATCTCCAGCACCTGGTCGAGCTGCGTGAGGTCATCGACCTCGATCTCGCACTTGAGCTCCGGGTAGGCGTGCCGCACGCGCTCCAGCGCGGGGACGACGCCGCCGGCAGCGGCGACGTGGTTGTCCTTGATCAGCGCTTCGTCGCCCAGGCCATTGCGGTGGTTCACGCCGCCACCGCAGGTCACGGCGTACTTCTGCAGGTTGCGCAGGCCCGGGATGGTCTTGCGGGAGTCGCGGATCCGCGCGCCCGTGCCCTCGACGGCGTCGACCCAGCGGCGGGTGTGGCTGGCGATGCCGGAGGCGTGGGTGACGATGTTCAGCAGCGTCCGCTCGGCCGTCAGCAACCCGCGGGTGGGCGCCTCGATCTCGGCGACGACGGTGCCGCGCGTGACCCGTCCCCCGTCTTCCACGAGGATCTTCACGTCGAACTCGTCGGCGATGACCTCCTCCAGCGTCCACCGGATCGCGTCGCCGGCGGCGATGACGCCGTCGACGCGGGACGTCACCGTCGCCCGCGACCGCTGCGCCGGGCCGACGGTGGCCAGCGAGGTCACGTCGGGCCCGTAGCGAAGGTCCTCTTGCAGGGCGGTGCGGATGAGACCGCGGGTGATCTGTTCGTCCAGCATGGGTTTGCGCTCCTGGTCGGGTTGTTCTGGGTGGTTCATTCGTCCAGCCGCGTGTGGCAGCCCAACGTGGCCGGGCGTGCTGCGGCCGCCGCGACGATGGCGCGCGCCACGGCGACTTCGGCGGAATCGGGCAGGGCGGACAGGGCGTGGGCGGCCCGCGCCAGCGAATCGGCGGTGCGGGTCACCCCGGCACCGTCGGTCATCGCCCGCTGCAGTCGGTCGAGGTCGCGGGGCCACGGGCGGGGACGGATCCGGCGGCGCCGGAC
>NZ_DURI01000304.1 GCF_012837295.1 Corynebacterium sp.
AATCGCATCGATGGCTACCAGGAGATCGGCGGCGCATCCCGCTGGTGTGCTCATGGACCCAAAGCTAAGCCCGAACACCCTAGAACGCCAGTGCTAACCATGAACTCTTCCGGACCGCACACACGATGGCCGATGAAAGGGTTGGGCCCCACTGGATGTGGGGCGTGAAACGTCTTCCGCCTGCACTAACCCCGTTTGCTACACCCGTCACTGTACTTTTGCCGGCACCACGCGAAGGCAGCCGGCTTGGCACGACTCATCGTTTCTGCGTGCGATGAAGGGATGCCCCTGCAGTCAGGGACCGGGCGTGTATTCCGATGGTTCGCCCCCGACCGAACCATCCCCGCCCATGCGAAAGGGCGGCGCACCTGCCGTGTGGTGCGCCGCCCCGTCGTCAAGCAAGCAAAGCAGGCAGGCCCCACCGCCCGCCCCGCACCTACCTCCGCGCGACCAGGGCGCGCTGGACGAGGGTGCTCAGCAGCTCGGCGTAGGGCACGCCGGAGGCGGCGAACATCTGCGGGTACATGGAAATCGGGGTGAAGCCCGGCATGGTGTTGACCTCGTTGAGCACCGGCCCGTCGGCGGTGACGAAGAAGTCGACGCGGGTCAGGCCGTCGCAGCCGATGGACCGGAAGGCGCGCTTGGACAGCTCCTGCACCTCGGCGATGGTCTCGGCCGGCAGCTGCGCGGGGATCTGCGCGGTGACGACGTCGTCGAGGTACTTGGTGTCGAAGCCGTAGAAGCCCTCGTCGGAATCTTCGGTGCCCGCCAGCTGCGCGGGCGCGGACGCCACCAGCTCGCCGTCGGGCCGCTGCAGCACGCCGCACTCGACCTCGGCGCCGACGATGCCCTTCTCCACGATCACCTTCGCGTCGTGGGCGCGCGCCAGCTCCAGCGCGGCGTCGAAGTCGTCCCAGGAATCGACCTTGGAAATGCCGATCGACGACCCGCCGCGCGCCGGCTTCACGAACACCGGCAGCCCCAGCCGCTCGCGATCGGCCGCCTCGAGCTCCTCGCCCTCGAGCAGCACCGCCTGCTCGCCGACGGGGATGCCGCCGGCGACGGCGAGGTTCTTGGTCCGCTCCTTGTCCATGCCCGCCGCCGACGCCAGCACGCCCGGCCCGACGAACGGGATGCGCGACAGTTCCAGCAGGCCCTGGATGGTGCCGTCCTCGCCATTGGGCCCGTGCAGCACGGGGAACACCACGTCGACGACGTCGTGCACCTCCCCCGCCCGCGGCCCGGCGACGTAGCGCAGCTCGCCGGCGCGCTTCGGGTCGGCGGACAGCTGCAGCTCATCCCCGCCCTCCTCGACGTCGGCGACGTGCGGCAGTTCGCGGCCGTGCTTGCTCAGCGCCTCCGGGTCGGCGATGCCCGGCGTCCACGTGCCCTCGCGGGTGATGCCGACCGGCACGACGCGGTACGTCTCGGCGTCGAGGTGCGCCATGATCGCGCCGGCGGACACGCAGGACACGTTGTGCTCGGGGCTCGCGCCGCCGTAGAGGACGGCGACGGCGATGCGGTCATCGGAGGCGCGCTGCGCAGGCTCAGTCATGGTTTCGCATCCTACCCCCGGGCACGGACCGCCTTTGCTTTGCGACGACCCGGCGCGCGTCCCCGCTACTCGGCCTTGCGGGAGCGGCCCATCAGCGCGCGGATCATCTCCTCGACCGACACGCCCTGATGGCAGACGGCGTGGACGGCTTCGGTGATGGGCATCTCGACGTCGTATTCGCGCGCCAGCTCTCGGACGGAGATGGAGGAGATGACGCCCTCGGCGACCTGGCCGCGCGTGGCGTGCTGGGCTTCCTCGACGGAGTCGCCGCGACCCATGCGTTCGCCGAAGGTGCGGTTGCGCGACAGCGGCGAGGAGCACGTGGCCACGAGGTCGCCGAGGCCGGCCAGGCCGGAGAAGGTCTTCTCCTGCGCGCCGGCGGCGACGCCCAGACGGGTGATCTCGGCGAGGCCGCGGGTGATGATGGTCGCCAGCGTGTTCTCGCCCATCCCCTGCCCGGTCGCCATGCCGCAGGCCAGGGCGATGACGTTCTTGCACGCGCCGCCGATCTCGCAGCCGATGACGTCGGGGTTGGTGTACGGGCGGAAGTACCCGGTGGCCACGGCGGCCTGCACCAGCTGGGCGCGGGTGACGTCCGTGCACGCGATGACCGTCGCGGCGGGCTGGCCGGCGGCGATCTCGCGCGCCAGGTTCGGGCCGGAGAGCACGGCGACGCGCTCTTCGGGGACCTCCGCGACCTCGGTGATGACCTCGCTCATGCGCTTGTGCGACTCGCGCTCGATGCCCTTGGCCAGGCTGAGCAGCGTCGCCTGCGGGGCGATGAGGTCGCGCCACTCGGCCAGGTTCACGCGCAGCGTCTGCGACGGCACGGCCAGCACGACGATGTCGGCGCCGTCGAGCGTCGCCGCGGCGTCGTCGGTGGCGACGATGTTCTCCGGCAGCACCAGCCCGGGCAGGTAGTCGGCGTTCTCGCGGGTGGTCTGGATCCGTTCCGCCTGCTCGCCGCGCCGCGCCCACAGGCGCACCGGGTTGCCGGCGTCGGCGAAGACCTTCGCCAGAGTCGTGCCCCACGAACCCGCGCCCATCACGGCCACGTCCACCATCGCTGGTTCCTCCCCAATCGCTTCGGATGCATCGGATCATTCGGATGTTTCGGGCAGCCGGCCGAATGGGCGCAAACGCCCCTCCGGGAACCGCTTTCGTCGTCAAGCCTAGCCACGCCGGGCCCTCCCGCGTACGGGAGGTGAGGCAACCGGCCCGGGGTTATGCTTGGTCGAAGCACCACCCAGCCCACCGTCGAACGCCGCTCCGCAGGCGGCGCACAGGAGTCCCGAACCACATGACGCTGCATGAAAACGACAAGGACCAGGTCAACGACCAGAGCCTGACGGGGCGGTTGCGGGAGATCGGGCCCGAGCCGGGCGAGGGCGTGTCCAAGCCGACGTACGCCGCCGGCGCGGTCCTGTGGCGCGGGGACGTGGCGGATCCGGAGATCGGCATCATCCACCGCCCCGGCTACGACGACTGGTCGCTGCCGAAGGGCAAGCTCGACCCGGGCGAGAACCTGCCGATGACCGCCGAGCGCGAGATCCGCGAGGAGACCGGTTACACCGTGCGGCTGGGCAAGCTGCTGGGCAACGTCACGTATCCGGTCGCGGGCCGCACGAAGCTGGTCTGGTACTGGACGGCGGAGGTCCTCGACGGCGAGTTCGCCGCCAATTCCGAGGTCGACGAGCTGCGCTGGGTCAGCTTCGACGAGGCCGCGGAGCTGCTGACCTACGACCTCGACGTCGACGTGCTGAACAAGGCCCGCAAGCGCCTGGGCAACGAGCCCGACACCCGCGTCATCTACGTCCGCCACGGCCGCGCGCACGCCCGCAAGAACTGGGCCGGCGACGACAATCTGCGCCCCCTGGACAAGAAGGGCCGCCGCCAGTCCGAGTTGCTCGTCCCCGAGCTGCTGCCCTTCCGCCCGGAGCGCGTGTACTCCGCCGAGCCGGTGCGCTGCATCCACACCGTCGAGCCGCTGGCCGCGGAGTTGGGCGCCGAGGTCGTCGTCGACGAGCTCTTCGGCGACGAGGCCTGCATCTCCCGGCTGGTCGATTCCCAGCGCCGGTTCATGGAGGTCGTGGCGGAGGGCGGCGTGTCCGTCATCTGCGCCCAGGGCACGGTCATCCCCGACACCATCGCGTGGCTGTCGGCCAACGGCACCCTGCCCATCGCCGACATCCCCTGCAAGAAGGGGTCCGCGTGGGTGCTGGGGTTCAACGACGGCGTGCTCACCACCGCCGATTACTACGCCAGCGCCCTGCCGGTGAAGTAGGTCGCGCAGTTTCGCGCTTTGCTTGACGACGAAGCCGGCCCCGACGTGGAACGTCGGGGCCGGCTTTTCGTCGTGGAGCGGATCAGGCGTCGAAGCCGGTGTGGGACGACGAGCGGCGCACCGAAATGCCGCCGTCGCCCACGCGGCCTTCCTTGACCACGCTGCGGAAATAGTTGCCCGGGCGGAAGGCGGGGCTGCGCGTGGCGGGGACCTCGATGGTCTCGCCCGTGTGCGGGTTGCGGGCGGTGCGGGGTGCGCGTTCGCGGGCCTCGAAGGTGCCGAAGCCCATGATGGTCACCGATTCGCCCACGGCCACCGAGCGGACGATGAGGTCCAGCGTGCCCTCGATCGCGGCGGCGGCATCGGCCTGGTTGATGTCGAGCTTTTCTGCGAGTTCGGCGACGAGATCGGCCTTGTTCATCGCGGATGGCCTCCGGGGAATTCGGGGGATGCTAACGGGCGGAAGGACTTTCGGCGCCCGGGATGTTCCATAGCCCTCACTTAATCGAGTGATCACTTTTCCATCCCGTGACTCTCCCCTCAACTTAACCCCGCATGACGAAGGGCGCCACGCGAACGTGACGCCCTCACCCCGGCCGGAACTGGGGTTTTACTGCAGGGTACGCGGCTTGTGGGAGGGCCGGGATTCCTCAAAAACCTTAATTTCCGCTTCATTTCGCAGGGTCAACGAGATGTCGTCAAGTCCCTCGCGCAGGCGCCAGCGGGTGTAGTCGTCGACGTCGAAGGGCAGCACGGTGTCGCCGGCGGCGACGGTGCGGGCCTCCAGGTCGACGGTGAGCTCCAGGCCCGGCTCCTCCTCGAGCTTCTTCCACAGCAGTTCGACGTCCGACTGCTCCATCTGCGCGGCGAGCAGGCCGGCCTTGCCGGAGTTGCCGCGGAAGATGTCGGCGAAGCGGGACGAGATGACGACGCGGAAGCCGTAGTCCATGAGCGCCCACACGGCGTGCTCGCGCGACGAGCCGGTGCCGAAGTCCGGGCCGGCGACGAGCACCGAACCGTTGGCATAGACGGGGCGGTTGAGCACGAAATCGTCCTCGTTGACGCGCCAGTTCTTGAACAGGCCGTCCTCGAAGCCGGAGCGGGTGACGCGCTTGAGGTAGACCGCCGGGATGATCTGGTCGGTGTCGACGTTGGAGCGCCGCAGCGGCACGCCGACACCGGTGTGGGTGGTGAACTTCTCCATGATCGGAGTCCTTTCGGAGTACGTGTCGGTGTTCGGGCTACAGGTCTTCCGGCGACGCCAGGCGGCCGACGACGGCGGAGGCGGCGGCGACGGCCGGGCTGACCAGGTGGGTGCGGCCGCCCTTGCCCTGGCGGCCCTCGAAGTTGCGGTTCGAGGTCGAGGCGCAGCGCTGGCCGGGCTCGAGCTGGTCGGGGTTCATGCCCAGGCACATGGAGCAGCCGGGCTGGCGCCACTCGGCGCCGGCGGCGGTGAACACGGCGTCGAGGCCCTCGGCCTCGGCGAGCTCGCGGACGCGGGCGGAGCCGGGGACGACGAGCATCTGGACGCCCTCGGCGACCTTGCGGTCCTTGAGGATGTCCGCGACGGCGCGCATGTCCTCGATGCGGCCGTTGGTGCAGGAGCCGACGAAGACGACGTCGACGGGGATCTCGCGCATCGGGGTGCCGGGCTTCAGGTCCATGTACTCCAGGGCGCGCTCGGCGGCGAGGCGCTCGTCGTCGCCGGAGATGAGCTCCGGGTCGGGCACGGTCTCGCCCAGCGGGACGCCCTGGCCGGGGTTGGTGCCCCAGGTGACGAAGGGCGTCAGCGCGGAGCCGTCGATCTCGACGACGGTGTCGAACTCGGCGTCGACGTCAGTGACCAGTGAATCCCAGTACGCGACGGCGGCGTCCCACTCCTTGCCCTGCGGCGCGTGGGGGCGGCCCTTGAGGTACTCGTAGGTGGTCGCGTCGGGGGCGATCATGCCCGCGCGGGCGCCGGCCTCGATGGACATGTTGCAGATGGTCATGCGGGCTTCCATCGACAGCTTCTCGATGGCCTCGCCGCGGTACTCGATGACGTGGCCCTGGCCGCCGCCGGTGCCGATCTTGGCGATGATCGCGAGGATCAGGTCCTTCGACGTCACGCCCGGGCGCAGCTCGCCGGAGACGTTGACCGCCATGGTCTTGAAGGGCTTGAGCGGCAGCGTTTGGGTGGCCAGGACGTGCTCGACCTCGGAGGTGCCGATGCCGAAGGCCATGGCGCCGAACGCGCCGTGGGTGGCGGTGTGGGAGTCGCCGCACACGACGGTGGTGCCGGGCTGGGTGAGGCCCAGCTGGGGGCCGACGACGTGGACGATACCCTGCTCGCGGTCGCCCATGGGGTGCAGGCGGATGCCGAATTCCTCGGCGTTGGAGCGCAGGGTGGCGATCTGCGTGCGCGAGGTCGGCTCCTTGATGAGCTCGATCGCGCCGCCGCCGACGCCGTCGGTGGGCACGTTGTGGTCCTCGGTGGCGATGGTGAGGTCCGGGCGGCGGACCTGGCGTCCGGCGAGGCGCAGGCCGTCGAAGGCCTGCGGGGACGTCACCTCGTGGACGAGGTGGAGATCGATGTAGATGAGATCGGGTTCACCGTTCTCGCCCTGCTTGACGACGTGGTCGCGCCACACCTTTTCGGCGAGCGTCTTCGGGCTGGCGTCCGTGGTGCTCATGGTCACCTCTCGGGTCGTGATGGGCTGCTGTGTCATCCTCGGATCGGGCGTATCGTGCCGGGGTGACGGCTCCGATGCATACGTCCCAGATCGTGAGATGTTAATATCATGGCATGGGACAGACTAGCACAGCCGACGCCGCCCCGATGAGCGGGATCAAGGTCCTCGACCGGTCCGTTCTCATCCTCACCACCGTCGCCGCCGGCCCCTGCACGCTGGCCGAGTTGTGCGACCGCACCGGCCTGCCGCGCGCCACCGCGCACCGCCTGGCCACGGCGCTCGAGGTGCACCGTCTGGTCACCCGCACCCCGGACGGACGCTGGACGACGGGCCCCGGCCTCACCGACCTGACTCCGGTGACCTCGGACCTGCTGGCCGACGCCGCCGCCCACGTGCTTCCCCGCCTCATGGAGACCACCGGCGAGTCCGTTCAGCTCTATCGCCTCACCGGCGACACCCGCACGTGCATCGCCTCCCTCGAACCGCCCACGGGCCTGCGCAACACCGTCCCCGTCGGATCGCGCATGCCGTTGTCCGCGGGTTCCGCGGCGAAGATCCTCCTGGCCTATGGTCCGCCGGGCTTGGCGGAGCGCATCTTGCCCGATGCCGACTTCGACGCGGCGGAGCTGGCCGACGTCGAAAAGCAAGGTTGGGCCGAGTCCATGGGCGAGCGCGACCCCGCGCTCGCCAGCGTCTCTGCTCCGGTCCGCGACGGCGCCGGGGAGATCGTAGCGGTGCTGTCGATTTCCGGGCCGGTCGAGCGCCTGTCGCCGTCGCCGTACGAGGCATGGGGTCGCGAGGTGCTCGCCGCCGCGGCCGACATGGAGAAGCGGCTGTAGTGTCCCCCGCGCCCGCCGGGGCCGCTGGCCCTGCCGCGTCCTCTGCAACCCCCGTGTCCCCCATGTACCGGCATTTCGTCCTCGGCTTGTCGACGCTCGCCGCCGTCGGGTCCTCCGTCGTCCACATGGGCACGCCGTTCCTCATCCCGGCGCTGACGGCGTCGGGGCTTTCGCTGCCGGCCGCCGGCCTCATCGCCGCAATGCCGGCGGCGGGCATCGTGGTCACGCTCATCGCGTGGGGATGGTTCGTCGACGTCTTCGGCGAGCGCGCCGCCCTGTCCCTTGGCCTGGGCTCCACCGCGGCGATGACGGGCCTCGCGGCCTGGGCCTCCGATTCCGGCCCCGTCCTGCTGGCCGGGGCCCTGTTCCTCGCGGGCTGCGCGGCCGCATCGGTCAATTCGGCGTCGGGACGCGTGGTCTCGGGCTGGTACCCGCCCTCCCAGCGCGGCACGGCGATGGGAATCCGGCAGATGGCGCAGCCCCTCGGCGCCGCACTGTCCGCCGTGACGCTGCCCGTCCTCGCGGCCGCGCACGGCATCCGCGCGGCTCTGTTCTTCGCCGCCGCATTGTGCGCCGTGCTCGCCGTGGCGTGCCTGCTGGGCATCAAGGATCCGCCGCGGCCCGCGTCGGGTTCCGCCGATCATGCGGCGGCCGCAGTGAGCCCCTACCGGGGTTCGCGGTACCTGGTGCGCATCCACGTGGCGTCGGCGATGCTGTCGTGGCCGCAGTCGATGATGGGCTCCTTCATTCTCGTGTGGCTCATCGCGCGCGGGCATTCGGAGGTCTCCGCCGGCGTCATCGTCATGATCGCCCAGCTCTGCGGCGCCGGCTCGCGTGCGGCGATGGGTTTCATCTCCGACCGGGCGCGCTCGCGTCTGCGCCCGTATCGGCACGTCGCCGTGGTCACGCTCGGTTTGCTGTTGCTCATGGCGCTTTTCGACGGCCTGGGCGCAGGCTGGGCGGCCGGCACCTCCGAAGGGGCCGGAGCCGACGCCTTCGCCACCTCTCCCCTGGGCATAGTGGCGACGATCATCGTCGGTGCGCTCGCCGTCGCCTCGGTGTCGCCGAATGGCCTGGCCTTCACCGCCGTGGCCGAGTACGCCGGCCCACTGTGGTCGGGCCGCGCGCTGGGCACCCAGAACACGTTCCAGAACATCATTTACGCCGCCACTCCCCCATTGGCCGGTGCCGTCGTCGCCGGCATCGGTTTCCCCGCGCTGTTCGCCCTGTCGGCCGTGTTCCCCGCGGTGGCGCTGGCCGTCGGCCCCCGCGACGACGAGCGGCGCCACGCGACGTTGGAACCCTGAGTCGACGCCCGACGCGAAAGAAGGCCCCCACCTGATGGTGGAGGCCTTCTTCTCTGTACCCCGTACGGGATTTGAACCCGTGCCGCCGCCGTGAGAGGGCGGTGTCCTGGGCCGCTAGACGAA
>NZ_DURI01000305.1 GCF_012837295.1 Corynebacterium sp.
CTGCCCGCCGGTTCCGTGCCCGAGACCGTCGACGGCCGCCCGGTGGACCCGGAGCGTTTCGCCGGACAGCTGATCCGGTCGCAGAACTGCTACATCTGCAAGCGGCCCTTCACCCTCGTCGACCGGTTCCATCACCAGCTGTGCCCGGAGTGCGCCGACGAGAACCGCCGTTGGCGCGACGCCCGCTGCGACCTCACCGGCCGCCGTGCGCTGCTCACGGGCGGGCGGGCGAAAATCGGCATGCACATCGCGCTGCGGTTGCTTCGCGACGGGGCCCACCTCACCATCACCACCCGCTTCCCCAAGGACGCCGTGCGCCGGTTCGCCGCGCAGCCCGACTCCGCCGAGTGGTTGCACCGCGTCCGGGTCATCGGCATCGACCTCCGCGACCCGGCCCAGGTGGTGCGCCTGGCCGACGAGGTCGCGGCGGCGGGACCGCTGGACATCCTCATCAACAACGCGGCGCAGACGGTGCGCCGCTCGACGGGCGCCTACTCGGGCCTCGTCGACGGCGAGACCGCTCCCCTGGATCCGGCGGTCGCCGACACGGTGGATTGGGTCAGCCTGGGCACCACCACCGCCATCCACCCCGGCCAGCTGACGGGTGCCGCGGGTGAGGCCATTTCGGGCGGTGCCGCCGTCGGCTCCGCAGATGACGCGGCTGCGGCACGAGGGGATGAGGGTGCTGCCGATGGCGCTGCGGTCGCGGCGGCAGACGCCATTTCCCCCGCCGACGGCTCCCATCTGATCCGCACCGACTCGGCGGCCGCCGACGCCCTCGTCTCCGCCGCGCTGACCGGCGGCTCCGCGTCGCTGGAGCGCGTCGCGGAGGGCACCGCGGTCGACGCGGGCGGGCTGATCCCCGACCTCGTCGCCCACAACTCCTGGGTGGCCACCGTCGGCCAGGTCGACCCCGTCGAGCTGCTCGAAGTGCAGCTGTGCAACTCCGTGGCGCCGTTCATCCTGGTCAACCGGCTGCGCCCCGCCATGGAAGCCTCCACATTCGAGCGCAAGTACGTGGTCAACGTCTCCGCCATGGAAGGCGTCTTCGGCCGCGGCTACAAGGGCCCCGGTCATCCGCACACCAACATGGCGAAGGCCGCCCTCAACATGCTGACCAGGACATCGTCAAGCGAAATGAAGGAACACGGGATCCTCATGACCGCCGTGGACACCGGATGGATCACCGACGAGCGCCCGCACGTGACCAAGGAACGGCTGGCCAAGGAAGGGTTCCACGCGCCGCTGGACCTCATCGACGGCGCGGCGCGGGTCTACCACCCGATCGTCGCCGGCGAGACCGGCGGCCCGGAGTACTCGGGGGTCTTCCTCAAGGACTACGAGCCGTCCAGCTGGTAGCCGCCGACTAGTCCCGCGGCTGACCCGCCAGCGGCGTGGCGACGTGCGAGTCCCCGCCGCGGCGCGCCGAACCGTCGACGCCGTGGAAGCCCTGGCCCCACGTGAGGATCTTCCCGCGCTCGGTCAGGCACACCGTGTACCCGGAGCCGCCGCCCGCGTCCGCGGCCCACGAGCCGTCGGGCAGGGCCATCGGACGGGGACGCGACGCGAAGGACCGCGCCCCGCCCGGCACGCCCAGCTCGCCGTGGCCGTTGGAACCCCACAGGAACAGCGTCCCGTCGACCAGGATCGCGCCGGCGTGGGAATGCCCGGCGAAAATGCGCAGCGCCGGCGCCGGCAGCGCGACGCGGCCCGCGCCCGAGCGCGTCGGCGGTCCGTCGAGGCCCAGCTGGCCGCGATCATTGCGGCCCCACGACCACACGGTGCCGTCGCCGTCGAGCGCCAGGGTGAAGTCCTTGCCGGCGACGATCCCCGTGAAGGGCATGGCCGTGGGCAGGCGCATCGGGTACGGCGACCCCTTGCCGGCCGCGCCGCCGAGCTGGCCGCGGTGATCGCGCCCCCAGCCCCAGAGCCCGCCGTCGTCGGCGAGCGCCAGCGAATGATTGTGACCGGCGGCGACGGCGACGATGTCCCGGACGTCGTGCGTCACCGGCATCGGCGGTTGCGGCGCGACGTCCAGGGGAGCGACGGTGCCCAGCCGGCCGCCCATGGACGAACCCCAGGTGAGCACGTGGCCGTCGGCGGTGATGGCCAGGACATGCGCCTCTCCGCAGGCGACCTCCGTGATCGGCGCCGGCAGCACCGGGTGCACGGGCGCATGCCGGTGCGAGGGGGCGTCGGCGACCCCGAGCTGCATCCAGTCCCGGGCGCCCCACGCGGCCGCGCGGCCGCGGTCGTCGACGACGACGGAAAACGAGTTGCCCGACGACGCCGAGACCACCGCTCCAGCCACGCCGTCGACCGGATGCGGGGCCATGAGCTTGGTCAGGAACCCCGCCAGCGCCAGCTCGCCCCACTGCCACACGCGGCCGTCGGCGTCCTCGGCGATGACGTGCGTCGGCCCGGGCCAGATGCGGCGGAACTCCGGCGGCACGGTCGGGGCGGAAAACGGCGACTGCTGTCCCGGAGCCGCGGGCGGTGTCGGTGCGCCGCCGAGGGCCTTCTTGCGGGAGGGCTTCGCGACGGGCCCGCGCGGCGCCTCGTCCATCGCAGCGATGGCGGAGAGGACCGCGTCATCGGCGATGGCCGCGCCGTCGGCGGCGGCGACGAGGGGCTCGTGGGCCACGGTGAGCCTCCCCACTGGCGCGAGCGCACCCCGGAGCGTCGGCAGCGACGCTCCGCCGCCGATGACGAAGCACCCCACCGAACCATTTGCGGGCAGCCCGGCGTCGGAAAGCGCCGCCGCCACCAGTCCCCGCGCCCGAGCCGACCAATCCGCGAGGATGCGATCCAGATCGGCGCGGGTGAGCCGGACGCTGCCGTGGCCGTGGAGCGTGGTCACGGCGATGTCTGTCTCCGGCAGATGCGCCAGATCCTCCTTGGCCCGGCGCACCTCGGCGCGCAGCGAGGCCAGCAGCGTGCGGTTCGTTTCCGCCCGCAGGGCCGCGGCCAGCGGCGGATTGTCGCGGTCGAGCACCGAGCCCAGCCACGCCAGGATCCGCGCGTCGACGTCGTCGCCGCCCACCCTCGGATCCGAGCGGTCCGAGAGGATCTCCGGCGCCCCGGACGCGGTGCCCCGCATGACCGTGACCTCCATGGAACTGCCTCCGGCGTCGATCACCACGCCCGTACCGCCCGGGGGCAGTCCGCCGCCGCCCGTCGCGTGCAGCACCGCCGCCACCGGCTCCGGGATCAGCGAGGGCTCCGGGAGCCCCAGCGACTGCGCCGCCGCGGCCATCGGCCCCCGCAGCCGGGCCGACGCGCCCAACGGCACCACGCACGCGATCTGCTCGGGCGGATCGGGGTCGATGTCGCCGGCATGGCCCAGCACCAGCGACAGCACGGGCATGATCAACTCCGCCGGATCGCGTTCCACGCCCCCGTACCGCAACCGCCCCGTCAGCACCGCCGTCAGCGGCGACCCCGCGAACGAGGACGGATCCCCCGCCCCCGCGGCGATCGCGGCCTCGCCGGAGCACGCCCCGTCCCCGTCGAAGCACACCGCGGCGGGAACGGACGCCGAGCCGTCGAAAAGCACCGTGGCCCGCGCACCGTGCCCGCCCCGCAGGCGCGCGGTGACCGTCGTCGCGCCGATGTCCAGCGCCAGCCGCCGCGCCATGCCGCCGGCCCCTACTTCCCCGCGTCGACGTCGCGCGCCGTGGAGCCCCGTCCACCGTCGAAGGCGTCGATGATGCGCTCCGCGCCCAACGTCGGGGTGATCTGGCCGTCGCGCAGCTGGGACTCGACGAGCTTCTGCGCCGCGCGGACGCCCTCGTCGCCGGCCAGGCGCTGCAGCAGCGTCTCGTGGACCATCGACCACATCCACTTGACCTGCTGGTCCGAACGATTGCGCTCGAACAGGCCCGCCTCGATCATCGCGTCGCGGTGCTCTTCGATTGCGGACCAGAACTTCTCGATGCCGTCGTTCTCCAGCGCCGACATCGTCAGCACCGGCGGCGTCCAGATGGCGTCCTTGGCGCGGACCATCTTCATGGCCGTGGCCAGGTCGCGGGCGGCGCGCTTGGCCGGGCGGAGGTTGGCGCCGTCGGCCTTGTTGATGGAAATGACGTCCGCCATCTCCAGCACGCCCTTCTTGATGCCCTGCAGCTGATCGCCGGCGCCGGCCAGAGCCAGGAACGCGAAGCAGTCCACCATCTGCGCGACGGCGACCTCGGACTGGCCGACGCCGACGGTCTCGACGATGACGACGTCGTAGCCCGCGGCCTCGAGCACGACCATCGACTCGCGCGTCGCCTTGGCCACGCCGCCGAGGGTGCCCGCCGACGGCGACGGGCGGATGAACGCGCCGTCCTCCGCCGACAGCTTCGCCATGCGCGTCTTGTCGCCCAGGATCGAGCCGCCCGTCTTCGTCGACGACGGGTCGATGGCCAGCACCGCAACCTTGTGTCCCTGCTCGATCAGGTGCATGCCCAAAGTCTCGATGGTCGTGGACTTGCCCACGCCCGGTACGCCCGTCAGGCCCACGCGCAGCGCGTCGCCGGAAAACGGCAGCAGCTTGACCAGGAGTTCCTGCGCAAGCACGCGGTGGGCGGGCGCGGTCGACTCCAGCAGCGTGATGGCCCGGGCGAGTTTGGTCCGGTTGCCGGCGCGCACGCCCTCGAACAGCTCGTCGACGTCGATGCGGCGCCGCGCCCGGCGCACCACCTCCGGCGCCACGGCCGTGCGGCCCTCCACCACCGTGCCGGCGGTGGTGTTCAGCGTGCCAAGGTTGTCCTCGAGAAAGCCCGTCATGTCCCCTTCTTAGACCGAAAACCGTGCGAAGCACCGTGCCCTCGGGGGGCGCGGCTCGTCCACCTGCGACGACGGCCACCGACTCCCCGGCCCGGGTGGGGCCGGTCGGCGGTGGCCGACGTCGTACGCGGACGCCGCGGCGGCGGAAACGGTGCGCGGGGCGCCGATGACGGC
>NZ_DURI01000306.1 GCF_012837295.1 Corynebacterium sp.
GAGCAGCTGGTGCTCGGCGCCTCGAACCCGGTGCGCGACGCATCGTGGGCGGGGCTGCCCTTCCCGGGCGTCGACGTCCACGCCGGGCGCGGGGCGGCGGGCATCGACGGCACGGTGGCCACGGCCATCGGCGTCGCCCTGGCCCGCGACCGCGCCCACGCCGACGAGATCCGTCCGCCGCGCACCCTCGCGCTGATGGGCGACCTGACCTTCCTCCATGACGCGGGCGCGCTGAACATCGGGCCGGGCGAGCCGCGCCCCGAGTCGCTGACCATCGTGGTGGCCAACGATTCCGGCGGCGGCATCTTCGAGACCCTCGAGGCCGGTGCGCCGGCGTTGCGCGGCAGCTTCGAGCGGGTCTTCGGCACGCCGCACACGGTGGACGTGGCGGCCCTGTGCGCGGCGTACGGCGTCGAGCACGAGGAGGTCACCGACCTGCGGGACCTGCTGGCGGTGCTGCATCCGGACACGGACGTCGACGGGGTGCGGGTCGTCGAGGTCGCCACGTCGCGGGCGGGCCGCAGGGAGCTTCACGACGCCTTGGCACGGAAAGCGGCGCTGGGTTAGATGACCGGGCCGACGAGGGGAGGAACGCCGGGCAGCGGCGGGGGCGCCGCAAGGGTCTCCGGCATGGGCGCCGGCATCGACTCCGGCGCGGGCGGGCGCCGGATCCCCGGGGTGTACCTGGGGTGGCCGCGGCGGCTGCGGCAGCTGATCCTGTTCCTGCTCATCTGCCTGGTCGTCGTGTGTTCCGGCCTGGTGTTCGGCGCGTGGTCGGATGACCGGGCGATCGAATCCGACACCGGCCGCGCGGTGGCGTCTGTGCGGCACGTCGACGCGCTGCGCACGGCGGTGGACTTCGTCGACGAGACCGGCGAGTTCCGCTCGCCGCCGTCCGGGCTGCTGTACCCGGTCGGCCTCGAGGAGGGGCAGCGGGTGCGCGTGGAGTACGACCGCGCCGACCCCGAGCGAGTGCGGGTCGAGGGGCGCGGGTGGACGCTGGCGGTGATCCCGGCGTTGAGCATCTTCGTCGTCGGACTGATCATCGCGGCCCCGCTGTGGTGGCTGAGCGTCAGGGCCACCCGCCGTTCATTTGATGCTCCCGCAACCGTTACCCCGTCGACACCGCGAGGTGAGGTGGAGATGTGATGGTGGAGCGCATGCGAGTTGCGATTGTCGCGGAGAGCTTCCTCCCGAATATCAACGGCGTGACCAATTCGGTCCTCCGGGTGCTCGAGTACCTGGACGACCATGGGCACGAGGCCCTGGTGATCGCCCCCGGGGCGCGGCCGTTCCAGGAAGAGCAGGAGACGTACCGGGGTTTCCGCATCGAGCGGGTGCCCACGGTCATGGTGCCGATGGTCGATTCCCTGCCCATCGGCGTCCCGGAGGCCCGCATGGCGGCGATCCTGGCCAAGTTCAAGCCGGACGTCGTGCACCTGGCGTCGCCTTTCGTGCTCGGCGCGGCCGGCGCGTTCACCGCCAAGACGCTGCGCATCCCGGCGGTGGCCGTGTACCAGACCGACGTCGCGGGCTTCGCCAAGAACTACAAGCTGGCGGGGCTGTCGACGGCGGCCTGGGCGTGGACGCGCGTCATCCACAACGCCTGCGGCCGCACGCTGGCGCCGTCGTCGCCGACCATCGCCGACCTGGATCGCCACCGCATCCGAAACGTGCACAAGTGGGGCCGCGGCGTCGACGCGGTCCGCTTCCACCCCTCGAAGCGGTCCGAGGCGATGCGCAAGATGTGGAGCCCCGAGGGCAAGCCGATCGTCGGCTACGTGGGCCGGCTGGCGGCGGAAAAGTCCGTCGAGCGCTTGGCGGAGCTGTCGAAGCGCGGCGACGTGCAGGTGGTCATCGTCGGCGATGGGCCGGAGCGCGCGGAGTTGCAGGAGCTGATGCCGGATGCCGTGTTCACGGGGCAGCTGACCGGCGACGATCTGCCGCGGGCGTTCGCCAGCCTGGATCTCTTCGTCCACACCGGCGACTTCGAGACCTTCTGCCAGGCGGTGCAGGAGGCCCACGCCTCGGGCGTGCCCGCCATCGCCCCGAACGCCGGTGGCCCCCGCGACCTGATCACGCCGGGCGTCAACGGCGATCTGCTGGCCCCGAAGACGTTCGTCCGGGATTTGGGCGCGGCCGTCGACAAGCTGCTCTTCGCCGATGACCCGCAGGCGGCCGCCGAGATGCGGCGCACGTGCCGCGACACGGTCCGCGAACGCACCTGGTCGGCCCTGTGCGAACAGCTCATGGACCACTACGCGGCGGTGAGCGGGGCATACCCGGGCTCGCAGCGCCGGAGCGTGGCAGCGTAGCCTGGCGGGGTGGCTAGGGCAGATCTGGGCAAGGACCCCCGCGACGTCGCGACGATGTTCGACGGCGTCGGCAAGAACTACGACATCACCAACACGGTGCTCAGCGCCGGCATCGACGCGCATTGGCGCCGCGAGACCGGGCGCCGCCTGGACCTTGCGCCCGGCGAGCTCGTGCTGGACCTCGCCGCAGGCACCGCCGTGTCGACGGCGGAGCTGTCGAAGTCCGGTGCGACCGTCATCGCCTGCGATTTCTCCCGCGGCATGCTCAAGGCGGGAGCGCACCGCGACGTGCCCAAGGTCTGCGGCGACGGCATGAACCTGCCGTTCCCCGACGAGACGTTCGACGCCGTGACCATCAGCTTCGGCCTGCGCAACATCCACGACTTCCGCGCCGGGCTGCGCGAGATGGCCCGCGTGACCCGCCCCGGCGGGCGGCTGACGGTGTGCGAGTTTTCCACGCCGACCGTGCCGGTGTTCAGCACCGCGTACAAGGAGTACCTGATGCGTGCCCTGCCGGCGGTGGCCAAGGCGGTGTCGTCCAACCCCGACGCCTACGTCTACCTCGCCGAATCCATCCGCGCCTGGCCCGGGCAGGAGGAGCTCGCCCGCGAGATCAACCGCAACGGGTGGACCGACTGCGGCTGGCGGAACATGACCTTCGGCATCGCCGCCCTGCACTCGGCGGTCAAGCCGGCGTAGCAGGGGCGGGGGAACGGGGAGCGGGCCCAGCAGGCGTAGCGGGGTAACGGGGGAACGGGATCAGCCGGCAGCGGAGGCTTGGCTGATCGAATCGGCCCGGCGGAACGCGGCCTCCATCCCGTCCGACCATGTCCGGTAGCCGCCGGAGAGGTTCCGGACGTCCCCGAAGCCCATCTGCCGCAGGATCCGTTCCGCGACATGGCCCCGGAGGCCCACCTGGCAGGTGACCACGACGGGTCCCACCGGGATTTCGGCGGCCCGGGCGCGAAGCTCATTGAGCGGGATGTTCACAGACCCCGGGATCATGCAGCCGGCGCATTCGGAGGGGTCCCGGACGTCGATGACCGTCACCGCCGGATCATCGTCGAGGCGGTCCCATTCGATCATCGCCGACTGGCCGGAGCGCACGTTGTCGGCGGTGTCGCGCACGGAGGTGATGTTGCGGAAGCCGGCCTCGCAGCGGGTGACGGTGGTCAGGACCTTGCGCCCCTTGGACGGATCGGTCTTGTTCGTCTCGGCGAGGTTCTTCAGACCCTCGGCGTCAATGCCCTCGAGCTTGGCGGAAACGGTGGTCATGGTGCGGTCCCTTCTGCGGTGAAACGGTGGTGAAACGGTGTTTCTCGACCGTTCGTCAATGTCGTCCGGCAGCGCCGCGTTCTGGGCGCCGCCACGCCGCACGTTCCAACACTCGCTAGACAAAGTTGTCTATCCGTCGTTGGCGTCGCAGATTCGCCCCGGTTCTCGTCGCCGCAGGTCGACGCCGGGGAAACGTTCGGTTCCGGTCAGCTCCAGGGTTCCCGGGTGTCCAGGGCCAGCGAGGCTTTGCCGGCAGTGCGCCACATGCGGGCGGTGAGGTCGCGGTCCTCGGGCGTGATCAGGTTGCCCATCAGCCGCGCCGCCGCGCCCATCACGGCATTGCCCCAGGGCGCGCCGAGCGTCACCGGGCCGCCGGCGGGCAGCAGCCACGGCATGGTCAGGCCCGAGGCCAGGCGGCGGGCCAGGGAGAAGGCCTCGCCGTAGTGTTCGCGCAGCAGCGCCGGCCACGAATGCGCCAGGCCGTCGGGATCCCCGGCGACGGCGCAGATGAGGTCCACCGCGAGCCGCGCGGATTCCATGCCGTAGTCGATGCCCTCGCCGTTGAGCGGGTTGACCAGGGCGGCGGCGTCGCCGAGCAGCGCCCAATTCGGTCCGGCGACGTGGCTGACGGCGCCTCCCATGGGCAGCAGCGCCGACGTCACCGACTCCGGTTCGCCCAGCCCCCATTCATCGCGGACCTGCCCGGCGTAGTGGTGGAGCAGCTTTTTCACGTTGACCTTCGCCGGCCGCGCCGACGTCGCCAGCGCGCCGCACCCGAGGTTCACCCGGCCCTCGCCGAGCGGGAAGATCCAGCCGTAACCGGGCTGCACCGCCCCGTCCTCGTCGCGCAGCTCCAGGTGCGAGTGGATCCACTCCTCCTCGCACGTCGTCGTGCAATAGGAGCGGGCGGCGACGCCGAACACGGAGTCCCGGTGCCACGTCCTGCCGAGTTGCTTGCCGACGGGACTGCGCACGCCGTCGGCGACGAGCAACCAACGGCAGGCCACGCGATGGTCCGTTCCGTCGCCAAGCCGAACCGACACCGCCGCCACCGCGCGGCCCGGGCCCCGCTCCACCGAGGTGACCGGGCAACCGTCCAGGAAGGTGGCGCCGCAGGCGACTGCATGGTCGGCGACCATCGCGTCGAACACCGTGCGGGGTACCGCAGACCCCGCCGCGGGGAAGGACCCCTTCGGCCAGGGCGCGGTGATTGACCCGCCGAAACCGTGGAGCTTCAGGCCGCGATTGCGGGTGCGGGCCAGCACCGGATCGGCCAGGCCCAGTCGTTCGAGCTCCGCGATCGCGCGGGGAGTCAGGCCATCGCCGCAGGTCTTGTCGCGCGGGAACGTCTGCGCGTCGAGCAGCAGCACGTCCAGGCCCCGGCTCGCCGCGTGGGCCGCCGCGGCCGCGCCCGTCGGGCCCGCGCCGACCACCACGACATCGGCGCTGGACGGGATGGGCCGGGAAATCGGCGACTGGTCGGTCATGGTCATCAAGGCTATACGGGGCCGCGGAAGTGGCCGGGCTGGGAGGGTGGGGCCGCGTGATGGGGATGGGTGCGGGTGGACTACGGTATGTTCGGCATATCCACGGGTTCGTCCAGGGTGGTGCCCGCTCGCGGCGGGTGCCCCGGGTGCCGCGCGCGGTCCGCATCACGCGGCGCACGCGGCCACCCGTGCGAGCCGACGAACCGACGACGATCCGAATCAAAGGCGGGACCCGAATGCGTAACGGCGCAACCAGCGTTTCCGACGCACCGAGCATCCAGCGGACGGGCGGCGAGCGCGTCGCCAGCGTCGAGCTCGGCGACCCCGAGCTGGAGCGCGTGGTCACCGAGGGCATGCGCGCCAGCGAAGCGCTGCTCATCGAGGAGCTCGGCAAGGGAGAGGAATTCCTGGTCGAGCACGTGCGCCACCTCGCCGACGCCGGCGGCAAGCGGTTCCGCCCCATGTTCGCCATGCTCGCGGCGCAGTTCGGGTCGCACCCCGATGCCGAGAACGTGGTCACCGCCGCCACCGTCATCGAGATGACCCACCTGGCCACGCTGTACCACGACGACGTCATGGACGAGGCCGACATGCGCCGCGGCGTCGAATCCGCGAATTCCCGCTGGTCGAATTCGGTGGCCATCCTCTCCGGCGACTACCTCTTCGCCACCGCGTCGCGCCTGCTCGCCCGGCTGGGCGTCGACACCGTCGCCCACTTCGCCCGCACCTTCGGCGAGCTGGTCACCGGCCAGATGCGCGAGTCCATCGGCTGCCCGGAGGGCGCCGACGAGGTGGAGCACTACCTGCAGGTGATCCGCGAGAAGACCGGCGTGCTCATCGCCTCTTCCGGACACCTCGGCGCGCTGCACGCCGGCGCGGACGAGAAGACCGTCGAGGCGCTGACGCGCTACGGCGGCCTCGTGGGCCTGATCTTCCAGATCGTCGACGACATCATCGACATCGCCTCCGACTCCGCGCAGTCGGGCAAGGTGCCGGGCACGGATCTCCGCGAGGGCGTGTTCACCCTCCCGGTGCTCTACGCCCTGCGGGATGAGGGCCCCGTCGGCGATCGCCTCCGCGAGATCCTCGTGGGGCCGGTGTCCGACGATGCGCTGCTGGCGGAGGCGCTCGAGCTTCTCGAGCGTTCTTCCGGTCCCGGACAGGCCCTCGAGCTCGTCCGCGAGCTCATGGCCGAGGCCGACGCCGTCATCGCCGACCTGCCGGAGATCCCCGCCAAGGCCGCGCTGCGCCGCGTCGCGGACTACACCGTCGAGCGCGTCGGATAGCCCTGCCAGCGGATTTGGCTCCCCGGCGAGGTTCTGGGTAGCATTCCATTCGCACCCACGGGGTGTACGCCAGATTGCCCGAGCGGCCAAAGGGAGCGGATTGTAAATCCGTCGGCTTTGCCTACGTTGGTTCGAATCCATCATCTGGCACCACTTGAACCGGGGCCCGGATCACGACAGTGATCCGGGCCCCGGTTTCTTTCTCTCCGGCCCGTCCCCGGACCGGGCCGGGCGATGCTTTGCGACGCCGGGGAGGGGCCGTCGCGAAGCGGGCCGGCGGACCCCGGACGCGGACCTCGGACGCGGGCCCCGGACGCGGACCTCGGACGGCGGTGAAATGGCCCGGAATTATGGGGTGGCCTGCGGATTTGTGTATCTCGGCGAGGTCGGGTTAATCTTTCTCTCGGCTTCGCAGGGAGCGCCCGAGGGTCCACAAGACCGCAAGCGCTAACTTTGTTGCCATGCCCCCTTAGCTCAGTCGGCAGAGCGTTTCCATGGTAAGGAAAAGGTCGACAGTTCGATTCTGTCAGGGGGCTCCATTCTTTTGTGCGGCATCTGCTTTCGGGCGGATGCCGCCGCGGAAGAATTTGGGGCGATGTAGCTCAGATGGTGAGAGCGCACGACTCATAATCGTGAGGTCGGGGGTTCGATCCCCCCCATCGCTACTGGTGACCACGTTCACCATCCCCGGCTAGCCCGCGTGCTAGGGTGGGAAACCGTCGCACGGACTTCGCGCGACGAAGGGGCGTAGCTCAATTGGCAGAGCAGCGGTCTCCAAAACCGCAGGTTGCAGGTTCAAGTCCTGTCGCCCCTGCAATACCCCTTACGCCGGATACCCCCTCGAGGAGAGACGTGGCCGAGGAAAAGAGCACCACCGCAGCAGCGCGGCCCACGGGCAAGCGCCAGGTAACCGGTGCCCCCGCCGCTCCGGCGCGCGACAGCCGCCCCGTGAAGCGCAACGACGAGGAAAAGCTCGGCACCCGCAACCCCGTGACCTTCATCAAGCAGGTCGTCGCGGAACTGCGCAAGGTCATCTGGCCCACCGGCAAGCAGATGGTGGTCTACACCATCGTCGTGCTCCTGTTCCTCGTGTTCATGGTGGCGCTGGTCTGGGGCGTCGACGCCCTCGCCGGAATGGGCATTCAGGCGATCTTCGCCGGGTAAGGTACACTCGCGAACAACGATGTTTCATCCCGCCACCGCACCACGCGGTAGGCGGGATTATCTTTTGCTTTGACGCACACCGACTGGAAGGGTCGCACCGAATGAACGACGGTCAGAACATCTTCTCCGACGCCGAGGGCCAGACCGGGCCCATCGGCGAAGCGATCATCGACGCCGCGAAGCAGGCCGCGGAGGCGGACGCCGACACCGCCGCCGTCGACGCCGCCGAGGGCGCGGGCCAGGACGCCGCCGAGGGTCTCGAGGGCGCCGGCGCCACCGAGGACGCGGCCGAGGCCGTCGCCGAGGGCGCCGAGGGCCAGGGCATCGAGGAGCAGGCGGGCGAGTCCGACGCCGAGCAGACCGAGACCGAGCAGACCGAGGGCCCCGAGGGTGAGCGGGCCGAGGCCGAAGAGGTCGACCCGGAGGCGGAGTACCGCCAGCGCTTGCGCGAGTTCCAGCGCGAGCTCAAGCGCCGCAAGGGCGACTGGTACATCATCCAGTGTTACTCGGGCTACGAGAACAAGGTGAAGACCAACCTGGAGATGCGCGCCCAGACGCTCGGCGTCGAGGAGCAGATCCACGAGGTCATCGTTCCCATCGAGGAGGTGCAGGAGCGCAAGGACGGCAAGCTGAAGACCGTCAAGCGCAAGCTGCTGCCCGGTTACGTGCTCGTCCGCATGTCCCTCGACGACCCGTCGTGGTCCGTCGTCCGCGACACCCCGGGCGTCACGTCCTTCGTGGGCTCCGAGGGCCACCCGACGCAGGTGAAGATCCGCGAGGTCGCCAAGTTCCTCATGCCGAAGGAGACCGTCACCGCCGAGGCCGCCGAGGGTGCCCAGCCGGGCGAGGCCGCCGAACTGTCCGTCGCCTCCGCGCCGAAGGTCGAGGACGACAAGGTCGCCATCGACTACGAGGTCGGCGAGTCCGTCACCATCCTGTCCGGCCCGTTCGCCTCCGTGGCGGCCACCATCTCCGAGATCGACGCCTCCACCGGCCGCATCAAGGCTCTCGTGTCCATCTTCGGCCGCGAGACCCCGGTCGAGCTCGGCCTGGACGAGGTCGAGAAGCTCAACTAAACGGCCCCGGCCGGCCCCGCCCGCCCGCGATTTGGGCGGGGCGGCCCGCTGCAGGTAACGTCATTCGTCGCGCACCAGCCGGTGCGCGACGAATTTTTTCATCCCCGGTGGCTTGGCCGTGCGCGGTCGGGCATCCGGACGGGTGGCCGCAGGCCCCGGCATCACGGCGGCGGCGCGCCCGGTAACAAGGAAGAAGGTCCCCGATGCCTCCGAAGAAGAAGAAGAAGCTCCAGGCAGTCATCAAGCTGCAGATCCAGGCCGGTCAGGCCAACCCGGCCCCGCCGGTCGGCCCGGCCCTGGGCGCCCACGGCGTCAACATCATGGAGTTCTGCAAGGCGTACAACGCTGCCACCGAGAACCAGCGCGGCAACGTCATCCCGGTCGAGATCAACGTCTACGAGGACCGCTCGTTCGACTTCTCGCTGAAGACCCCGCCGGCCGCGAAGCTGCTGCTGAAGGCCGCCGGCCTGCAGAAGGGCTCCGGCGTCCCGCACACCGACAAGGTCGGCACCGTGACCATGGACCAGTGCCGCGAGATCGCCGAGCAGAAGAAGCCGGACCTCAACGCCAACGACATCGAGGCCGGCGCGAAGATCATCGCCGGCACCGCCCGCTCCATGGGCATCGTCGTCGAGGGCAACTAGTCCCGCCCGCCCCGCATTCCGCGGGGCACCCCATTGACCGTGGCAGGGCCCGCTTCGGCCCGCACCACAACTCCAACCAGAAGATTGGAATCACCATGAGCAAGCAGTCCAAGGCCTACAAGGCCGCCGCCGAGAAGATCGACGCCGGTCGCCTCTACGCCCCGATCGAGGCCACCAAGCTGGTCAAGGAGACCTCCTCGCAGAAGTACGACGCCTCCGTGGACGTCGCCATCCGCCTGGGCGTCGACCCGCGCAAGGCCGACCAGCTGGTCCGCGGCACCGTCTCCCTGCCCAACGGCACGGGCAAGACCGTCCGCGTCGCCGTCTTCGCCGCCGGCGAGAACGCCACCAAGGCCGAGGAGGCCGGCGCCGACTTCGTGGGCACCGACGAGCTGATCGAGAAGATCCAGGGCGGCTGGACCGACTTCGACGTCGCCATCGCCACCCCGGATCAGATGGCCAAGGTCGGCCGCGTCGCGCGCGTCCTGGGCCCCCGCGGCCTGATGCCGAACCCGAAGACCGGCACGGTCACCCCGGACGTCGCCAAGGCGATCACCGAGGTCAAGGGCGGCAAGATCTCCTTCCGCGTCGACAAGGCGTCGAACCTGCACGCCCTGATCGGCAAGGCGTCCTTCACCGCCGAGCAGCTGGCCGAGAACTACGGCGCCCTGCTCGACGAGCTGCTGCGCCTGAAGCCCTCCGCGGCCAAGGGCAAGTACCTGAAGAAGATCACCCTCTCCTCCACGAACGGCCCGGGCATCCAGGTCGACTCCTCCGTGGTGAAGAACTACGCGGGCACCGACGAGGCCTAAGCCTCCCGGAACCTTCCGCGGGTGAACCCCGCGAGCATGACCCGGCCAGCGCCTTTCGCGCTCGGCCGGGTTTTTGCGTGATTCCGGCCCGGGGCCGGGTTCCGCGGCTTATCGTTTTCGCATGCACACAAGTTCCGGCCGGTCCGGGGGAGACCCCCGGGATGATCGCGGGGGGCGCGGCGACTCCGCCTCCCGCGAGGAGTCGGCGCTCCGCGCGATCGAGCGGTTGGCTTTGCTTGACGACGGCTCCGGGTTCATCCTCGGCGAACTCCAGGCGACTCTGGCGGGGATCGACCCCGACGTCCTCGACCTGCCGTCCGTGCGGGTGGCGTCCCTGCCATTGCTGGCGGAGGTCCAGCTCGGCCTGGGCGACGACGCCCCTGTGGCGGAATTGCTGTCGGAGTCGGTCGACCGCGCGGCGGCCGGCGATCGCGCCGCCCGCGTCGTGGTGCTGCGGATCCTGAGGTCGGTGGCCCGCATGGATGCGGTCGAACTGCGGAACGTCGTCAAGCGATTGCTCGTGCGCGCGGAAGGGACCGACCCGGTGCTGGTCACCGGTCTCCGGCTCGGCGCTGCCGTGCTCGATGCGGTGGGGCCGGGCGCGCACCCGCTCGCGTTCCCGCGGCTGCCGGGGCGATTCGCGGACGACGTCCTCATGGCCGGCGACCCCGACCTTCTGTGCTTTTTCGCGGACGTGGAGATCGCCGTGCACGGCAGGGAGAAGGACGACCTGCGCATGGCCGCCGAGCTCGACCTGCCGGAGGGCATGGTCGGTGGAGCCGGCGCGGCCGGGATGGGCGGTCCGGGTGGGTCGCGCGGTCGCGGCGGCGATGCCGGGCGCGGCTGCGGGGGAGCGGCGAAGACCCCGCGGGGCGGCGATTTTGGAGATGCGGCGCCCGGCGTGTAACGTACCGCCATGAAGTTTGACCGGCTCCCTCGCGGGAAGCCGGAGACTCAAGTTTCACCGAAGACCGCCGGTTTCCTGGAACTCCAGGATGAAGGTTCAGCGCAAACGCTGACGGCCCGCGCAGGATGACTTGGAGTCGTGGAGCTCGTGCGGCCTCGCGCCGCGCAACGCCTTCGCGCCCCGGCCGTTTTGCGCCCGGGGCGTTCGTCGTTTCGCCACCGATTCCGGCGTCGAACCCACGACATATCAGGAAGGAGGCGAGAGTAACCATGGCAGCTAACACCGTCAAGCAGGCCGCCGTCGCGTCCATCAAGCAGGATGTCGACGAGTCGACCGCCATCGTGCTCACCGAGTACCGCGGCATGTCCGTCGCGGAGATCACCGAGCTGCGTCGCGCCCTTGGCGCCGACGTGAAGTACTCCGTCGCCAAGAACACCATGATCAAGCTCGCCGCCGCCGAGGCGGGCGTCGAGGGTCTTGACGAGCACCTCACCGGACCGACCGCCGTCGCCTTCATCAAGGGCGAGGCCGTCGACGCGGCCAAGGCGATCAAGAAGTTCGCCGAGGACAACAAGAACCTCGTGATCAAGGGCGGCTACATGGATGGCGCGGCTATGGATGCCGCGCAGTTCCAGGCCCTCGCGGACATGGACAACCGCGAGACCACTCTGGCCAAGCTGGCCGGTGCCTTCAATGGCGTTCTGGCGAACGTCGCCGGCCTGCTCGATGCCCCCACCTCCTCGGTCGCCCGCCTTGCCGCGGCGCTCGAGGAGAAGAAGCAGTAGAGCACCGGCACCACAGACCCGAATCCGCGGGACCCCGACCGGGCCCCGCACCCCGCGGTTCATGCCGCACTTGACTTCACAGGAGACACATCATGGCTAAGTACACCACCGAGGAGCTGCTCGAGGCGTTCAAGGAGATGACCCTCGTTGAGCTGACCGAGTTCAAGAAGGCGTTCGAGGACGAGTTCGACGTCACCGCCGCCGCCCCGGTCGC
>NZ_DURI01000307.1 GCF_012837295.1 Corynebacterium sp.
ATGTCCGTAATGTCATAATGTATATTATCGGACATCCGGCGAGAGGGGCGCTGCCGGCGCTGATCAGCGGGCTGCCGCACTATTTGCCGCGCTCGTCGTCGCCGACGTTGGCCGCCGGCCCGTACGGGATGCCGGCGTTCTCGGCCGCGGTGCGCACGGCGATCTCCTCGCGCAGGCGCTTGGTCTGCCAGATCGTCAGCGCCATGAGTCCCACTCCGATGGCGACGAGCATCCACATCTTCTGCCATGCGACGAAGATGATGAACGCGATGAGCAGCGCCATGCGCACCCGGCGCGCCAGAAGCATCTTCTCGTACATGGTGGCTCTCTTTCGTGTCGTGCCGTCGCGTCGCATGTGTGTCGCGCTCGCGTCGTTCTCGTGTCGGCGGGCCGATGTGACCGAAAACCGCCGATTCCGCCCCATCGGGACGTTTGGTGACTATACCGGAGTGACCCCGCAAAACGTCACTGTGACGAAATGATGGAACCCCGGGCGCGGTTCGGGCGGCGCTCCGGGGTCTTCATCGGTTCACATCGGCGGCGTGCGTCTACTCGGTGCCGGCCTTGCGCAGAACGATGCGCAGATTCAGCTCGCCGTTCTCGTCGACCGACGCGGCGACGAAGTCCGGCGTGCGCACGTTGTAGTCCAGGCGGTTGAACACCAGCGTGCCGGACATGAGCACGTGGTCGCCGTGGCGCATGACCTCCAGCGGCACGGTGACGTCGTTGGTCACGCCGCGGATGGTCAGCCGGCCCGGCACCTCGATGTTCGTCGGCGTGCCGTCATCGGGCACCATCGACAGGTCGGTGTCCTCGGAGACCTCGAACTTCGACTCCGGGTATGCGTCGGTGGTGAAAATGGTGTCGCGGACGTTGTTGTCGCGCTTCATGTCGTCGGACGTCAGCGTGGCCATGTCGACCACCAGCGTGCCGGACTGCAGCGTGTCGTCGGCGATCTCGAACGAGCCGGTCACGTCATGCGTCGAGCCCGACGTCTTGCGGTTGCTGCCCGGCAGCAACTCATTGAACGTGTAGCCCACCGAGGTGCTCGTGCCGGCGCCGGATCGCGCGACCTCCCACGTGCCATTGCGGTCCGTGGTGGCCGGCTGCACGTTGGCGGTGTCCACGCCGCCGGTGCGCACGCCCTCCGACGTGATCACCCGGTACAGCACCGGGCCGACGATGACGATCGCCAGAGCGACCACCGCCACCGCGACCAGCGTCACGATCGACTTCTTCATGCCCGAATTCATACCCGCCATGGTATCCCTTCAGTGCTTCTTCAGCGTCATCGCCCCACTGCCCGGCTCATGTGGTTTTCGGCGTTCACTTCCCCTGGTGTCGCCCACGTCACTTAACGACGGCCAGTGGCTCCCCGATCAGCGGAAATGCTCCAGCTCCCGCGCCTTGACCACCAGCTCGCGGCACATCGCCGCGACGTCGCCGGCGTCCGCGCCTTCGCCGACTGCGGTTTCCACGTCTTCGGCGGCGCAGCGGAGTTCGAACAGCCCGTCGCGAAGCGCAGACAGTCGTTCGGCGGACAGTCCCGTCCCCCGCTCCCCTGCGCCCGCTCTTGCGGAACCTCCCGAGCCGCCGGGTCCCATGGCGCCGGAACCGGCGCCGACGCCCGTGCCGGCCTCCGTGCGGCGGTGCTCGTACGCCCGCTGGCGGCACGTCTGATCGCAGTACTTGCGGCGACGGCCGCGCGGCGACAGGGCGATTTCCCTGCCGCACCATTCGCAGTGGGCGGTGTCGTTGAGGGTCACGCCCGGATTATGGCACGGCCCGCACCCAGGGGTTATAATCGAGGGTCAGCGTTTCCCATCCCCGATCATTGGAAGAAGGGCCGCCACACCATGGCAGATCGAGTTCTTCGCGGCAGCCGCATGGGCGCCGTCTCCTACGAGACCGACCGCGACCACGACCTCGCGCCCCGCCGCATGGTCCGCTACCAGACCGACGACGGCATTTTCGAAGTTCCGTTCGCTGACGATGCCGAGATTCCCAGTGAGTGGTTGTGCAAAAACGGCCAGGTCGGCAAGCTCGTCGAGGGCGAGGGCACCGAAGCCAAGCCGGTCAAGCCCCCGCGCACCCACTGGGACATGCTCCGCGAGCGCCGCTCCCTGGAGGACCTCGACGTCCTGCTCGACGAGCGCGTCGATCTGCTGCGCAAGCGCCGCCGCAATGCCGCGCGCCTGCTCAAGCAGCAGCAGGAAGCCGAGGCCGCGGAGGCCGAAGGCAAGTAGCTTCACCACATGGCTTTACGACGAATCGACCCGGGAGATCGCATGGTCTCCCGGGTCGATTCGTCGTAAAGCGTGTTAGAAGCGTTCCTTGATGGAGTGCTTGGCCTGGCGGCCGACTTCGTCGGCGATGTCGCGGATTTGGCCGGCGCGGTAACCGAGACCCCACTTGGTCACGGCCGTCAGCGAATCGGTGACGAAGCTGCCCGACAGCTTCGACTCGCCGTGGACGCGCTCGGTGAAGGTAATGGGCACCTCGCGGACGTCGAAGCCGGCGCGCACGGTCTTCCAGCCGATCTCCGTCTGGAACAGGTACGCCTCCTTGCCGATGGCGTCGAGGTCGAGTGTCTCCAGCACCTCGCGGCGGAAGGCGCGGTACCCGGCGGTGATGTCGCGGATGCCGGCGCCGAGCAACGCCGAAATGTAAATGTTGCCGCCGCGCGACAGGATCTTGCGCGACGCCGGCCAATTCACCGTCGACCCGCCCGGCACGTAGCGCGAACCGATGACCAGGTCGGCGCCGTCGTCGATGGAGCCGAGAAGCAGGTGCAGCTGCTCCGGGGCGTGCGAACCGTCGGCGTCCATCTCGCACAGCACCTTGTAGTCGCGCTCCAGGCCCCACGCGAAACCGGCGCGGTAGGCGCCCCACAGGCCGCCCTTGCC
>NZ_DURI01000038.1 GCF_012837295.1 Corynebacterium sp.
AACGTCTCGTGCCGCCTCTGGTGCTCCTCGACGAAGGTCTCGGAGTGCTCGGCGAGCTGCAGCAGCGGCTGGACGGCCTTGGCCAGGCGGCGGACATCATCCGGGCTCATCGTCAACACGATGCGCTCGATGATCTCGCCCCAATGGCCGATCATCTGCTCCAGCAGCTCGGTGCCGGTGTCGGAGACGTAGAGGTCCTGGGCCCGGCGGTCGACGGCGTTGTGCTCACGCTTGATCAGGTTGTTGTCGAGCAGGCGCCGCACGGTGGCCGACACGTTGGACGGCCGCAGGAACCGCAGCCGCGCGATGTCCGATACGCCGCAGCCGGGGTGGGTGGAAATGAAGTGCAGGACCTCCATCTCCGACTGCGAAATGTCGAGCCGCTGGTTGGGGCGTTCCCCGAGGCGACGGGTGGCGGCCAGGAAGTCGTACAACCCGATCGCGATGCGCCGGACGTTCTCCTTCGTCGCCGCGTCGAAGTCCGGGGTGAAGCCGGGGTTCTCGGCGGAGGAAGCGGAAACCATGGTGTACCTTCCTTTCTCGGGTCCGGGGCGGCCGCGGGAATCCTGCGGGGTCCGGAATAGTCCCTCAACTATATATTCAGTGTAGAAAGTCGTGTGTTACATGCGTGCGGAAATCTCCGGGAAAAACACCGGCGTCCCCCTGTCCCTCCTCGCCGCGCTGGCGCTGGCGACGATGGCGGGACCGCTGTCGATCGACACCTACCTGCCCGCCTTCCCGCTCATGGCCGACGACCTCGGCACCACGGAACCGGGCATCCAGCTGACGTTGACGCTGTTCATGGCCGGCATGGCGCTGGGCCAGTTCTTCATCGGCCCGATGTCGGACTCGATGGGCCGCCGCCGCCTGCTGCTGGGCAGCCAGCTCATCGCCGCGGCCGCCGCCTTCGTTTGCGCGGTCTCCCCGGACATCTGGGTCATGTGGGGCGGCCGCCTGGTCCAGGGCATCGCGGGCGGCGCCGGCGTCGTCCTGGCGCGCGCGGTGGTCGCCGACTTGGCGGTGGGCAAGACCGCGGCACGGGCGTTCGCGTTGATGATGCTCATCAACGGCATCGCCCCGATCATGGCCCCGCTCGTCGGCGCGGTGCTGCTGGTGCCCTTCGGCTGGCGCTCGATTTTCGTGTTCATGGGTTTGTTCAACGTTTTCGCCATGATCGTCTTGGCCCTGGTGGTCAAGGAATCGCTGCCGCCGGAAAACCGCAGCGCAGGCGGTCTGCGCGGCCTGTTCGGCGGCATCGCGGAGGTCGTGAAGATCCGCGGATTCCTCGGCTACGTCATTGCGTTCTGGTTCAGCTTCGGCGCGATGTTCGCGTACATCTCCGGCTCGCCGTTCGTCATGCAGGGCCAGCTCGGCCTGGGCGTGGGCACCTATTCGATGCTCTTCGCGGTGTCGTCGGCGATGATCGTGCTGGGTTCGGCCGTCAGCGCGCGGATGGTCAACACCATCGATCCGCGCCGGCTGTTGGCCTTCGGCATCCTGCTCATGCTCACGGCCTCGGTTCTTTTGCTTGTCGACGCCCTCCTCAACCCGACCGTGTGGGTCATCGTTCCGCTGCTGATGCTCGCCCTGTTCTCGATGGGCTTCATCATGGGCAACGCCACCGCACTGGCGACGGGCCTGGCCCGCCGCCGTGCGGGCGCGGCGTCGGCGATGCTCGGCGCCGGACAGTTCGTCGTCGCCGGCGCGATCTCGCCAATGGTCGGCCTCGGTGCCGACGCCGCGGCGACCATGGGCACCGTGATGACGTGCTCGGTGCTCGTGGCCCTCGCCGGTTACGTGTGGGGCGTCAAGCGGGAGAACTACACGTCGTAGTCGACGATGACGGGGGCGTGGTCGGACGCGCCCTTGCCCTTGCGTTCCTCGCGGTCGATGAACGCTCCCGTGACGGTCTCCGCCAACGCGGGCGTGGCCAGTTGGAAGTCGATGCGCATGCCCTGGCGCTTCTGGAACCGCAGCTGCTGGTAATCCCAGTACGTCCACTGGCCCTCGGTCCACGGGCGGGTGACGTCGCGGAAACCCGCCTCCTGCAGCGCCTCGAACGCCGCGCGCTCCGGACCGGTGACGTGCGTCTTGCCCTCGAAAAACGCCATGTCCCACACGTCCTCGTCGCGGGGCGCGATGTTGAAATCGCCGCCGATCATGGCCTTGTGCGCCGGATCGTCGTCAAGCGAAGCCTTGCCCGCATCCCGCAGGGCCTCCAGGAACCGCAGCTTGTAGTCGTAATGCGGGTCGCCGACCTCGCGGCCGTTGGGGACGTAGACGCTGTGGACGCGCACGCCGCCGCACGTCGCCGCGATGTGGCGGGCCTCCGCGAGCTGCTCGAGCTTCTGGTCCTTGGTGAACCCCGGCTGGCCGGGGAAGCCCGTGACCACGTCGTCGAGGCCGACGCGGGAAATGATGGCCACGCCGTTCCACTGGTTGAGGCCGTGGTGGGCGACCCGGTAGCCGAGCTCCTCGAAGCGCGCCGCGGGGAACTGATGGTCGCGGCACTTGGTCTCCTGCACGGCCAGGACGTCGACGTCGTGGCGCTCGAGCAGCCCGGCCATCCGCTCGAGGCGGGTGCGGGCGGAATTGACGTTCCAGACGCAAATACGCATGCGGCAACCGTACCCGGCGGCGCGGGGGCCGGGAACAAACGCGGGGCGGCGGCCGTTGGACGGGGTGACAGAGGCGCGTGACAGAAAGGCGGTATCCGACATGCACGGCAGGCGAGTCCACGTGGATCCGTTCACGTCCGCGAACCCGTACGAGGTCGACCCCTTCGCGCAGCAGCCCACGCCGGCACAGCCGCCCGCCCCGTTCGTGGCGCGGACGCCGGTGCCTGCGGATCACCCGCTGCTCGGCGTGCCCCGCAACCCGCACATCACGCCCGCGACGGCCGCCGCCGCCGAAGCGCTGGGCTACGACCCGGAAGCGGTGAATGCTCCGCTGATCAGGCGACTCGGCGCGCTGTTCGTCGACGGCGCGATCTACGCCGGGCTGCTCGCCGTCCTGCTGGTGCTGCTCGGCGTCTTCGGCCCGCCGGACGCGTGGGCCGCCGGCGCCGTCGCCGCGCTCTTCGCCGGCCCCGCCGGTTTCTACGGTTACCGCGCCATGGGCGACGCGATCTTCGAGGGCTCGCCCGGCAAGCACGCCATGGGCCTGCGGATGGGCGGCCCCAACGGCCTGCCCGTCTCCGGCGGCGACGGCCTGCGCCGCAACCTGTGGATCCTGCCGTCGATGGTCCCCGGCCTGGGGTGGATCGTCAGCCTGGCCATGATGGGCTGGATCGGCCTGAGCGCGGGAAGCGACCCGCTTGGCCGCGGAGGGCACGAGCGGGCCGTCGGCACGCGCGTCACCGAGAAGGACTAGCCTCCCCGGCGCCGGCGCTACATGGCGCTCGGGTCGACGTTGATCGAGTCGATGACGCCGTCGCCGTCGAAGTCGTGGTGGCGGGTGTCGAACTCGCCGTTGCCGGTGGTGTCGTAGAGCACTGAGTCGGCCACGCCGTCGCCGTCGAAATCGTAGGCGCGGGCGTCGACCTCCCCGTCGCCGTCGAGGTCGAAGTCGATCTTGTTCACCAGGCCGTCGTTGTCGTAATCGGCGATGGTCACGTCGACGACGCCGTCGCCGTCGAGGTCCAACTGGATCTCGTCGATGTCGCCGTCGCGGTTGAGGTCGGACTTGGTCACCACCTGCTCGGGGTCGACGGAGTCGGCGATGTCGTCGATCGAGCCGAACGGCAGCTTGCCGATCTCCTCGGCGGTGGGGGTGCCATCGGACGCGGGCGCCGGGTCGCGCGGCTGGTCGTTGGCGGGCTCGTCGCCGCGGACGTCGTCGATGAACTGGGTGAAGATGGTGTTGTCGGACATGGTTCCGGTTCCTCTCGGGGTGGGTCTCTGGTGTGTCGGGTGCAGCGCCTCTCTTGCGCTTCCTTCACCGATGAGATGCCCCGGCGGCCCGGAAAGTTCCCGCTCAAAAGAGTTTTTTCGCTTGACGACGCCCCGGCGCGCAAGAAACCCACGTTGCGCACAGGTGCTCGCGGTGGAACGCGAGCGACTGCGGGAAACGTGGGTTACCAGGGGGACGGAGAGCAGGGAAGGGGGCGGGCGTCGTAAAGCGGGAACTACGCGTCCAGGGAGCCGGCGCCGGCACTCGGATCCACCGGGTCGCCGCCACTGTAGTTCGGGTCCTCCTCGACGTTGTCGACGATGCCGTCGCCGTCGACGTCGGTGTAGCGGATGTCCGTGTAGCCGTCGAGGTCGCGGTCGATCTCCAGGGTGTCGATGTTGCCGTCGCCATCCGAGTCGGACCAGATGTGGTCGATGCGGCCATCGCCGGAGGTGTCCACGTGGAGCTCGGAGAAGCCGTCGCCGACCGGCTCGCGCATCTCGGCGTCGACGATGCCGTCGCCGTCGAGGTCGAGCGACAGGGTGTCGACCACGCCGTCGCCGGTGGTGT
>NZ_DURI01000308.1 GCF_012837295.1 Corynebacterium sp.
GCCCCGGCCGAGCAGGCCGAGACCCCGGCCACCGAGGCCCCGGCCGAGCAGGCCGAGACCCCGGCCACCGAGGCTCCGGCCGAGACCCCGGCCACCGAGGCTCCGGCCGAGCAGGCCACCGAGGCCGAGACTCCGGCCGCCGAGTAGTTCCGCGGGGACGGGAAACCGTCGATGTGGGAGACTGTCCGCACGGGCAGTCTCCCGGGCCGCATTCCCGACGGCCCATCCGACACACGACACCAAGGAGGATCGCCGCACATGGCGAATTTCACCGCCGCCGACGTCAAGAAGCTCCGCGAGCTCACCGGCTCCGGCATGAAGGCCTGCAAGGACGCCCTGGTCGAGACCGAGGGTGACTTCGACAAGGCCGTCGAGATCCTGCGCGTCAAGGGCGCCAAGGACGTGGGCAAGCGCGCCGAGCGCACCGCCGCCGAGGGCCTCATCGCCGTCTCCGGCAACACCATGGTCGAGGTCAACTCCGAGACCGACTTCGTGGCCAAGAACTCCGAGTTCATCGAGTTCGCCAACAAGGTCGCCGAGGCGGCCGCCAAGGTGAACGCGAACACCCCGGAGGAGCTCGCCGCCGCCGACCTCGACGGCCAGTCCGCCGCCGACGCCACCCACGAGCTGTCCGCCAAGATCGGCGAGAAGCTCGAGCTGCGCCGCGCCGTGACGCTGGAGGGCGACAACGTCGCCGTGTACCTCCACCGCCGCGCCTCGGACCTGCCCGCCGGCGTCGGCGTGCTGGTCGCCTACACCGGTTCCGGCGAGGAGGCCGAGCAGGCCGCCCACGTCGCCGCCATGCAGGTCGCCGCGCTGAAGGCGCAGTACCTCTCCCGCGAGGACGTCCCGGCCGAGCGCGTCGAGTCCGAGCGCGCCGTCCTGGAGAACATCACCCGCGAGGAGGGCAAGCCCGAGGCCGCGCTCCCGAAGATCGTCGAGGGCCGCATGAACGGCTTCTTCAAGGACATCGTCCTGCTGGAGCAGGCGTCCGTCGCCGACTCCAAGAAGACCGTCAAGCAGCTCATGGACGACGCCGGCGTCGCCCTGACCGGCTTCGCCCGCTTCGAGGTCGGCCAGCACTAGAGGCCGCACCCGAGCATGGGGCGGGCCCCGGACCTTCATCGGTTCGGGGCCCGCCCCTTTGCGCGTGTACCATCTGCGATAGCCGTTTCAACCCGCGCAGAGAAAGAAGGGCCATGACCGACTCCTCCACCGACAAGGACACCCGAACCGGTTTCCGGCGAGTGATGCTGAAGCTGGGCGGTGAAATGTTCGGTGGCGGCTCCGTGGGCGTGGACCCCAACGTGGTCGAGAACGTCGCCCGCCAGATCGCGGAGGTCGCCCGCTCGGGCACCGAGGTGTGCGTCGTCATCGGCGGCGGCAACTTCTTCCGCGGCGCGCAGCTGCAGCAGCGCGGCATGGACCGCGCCCGCTCGGACTACATGGGCATGCTGGGCACCGTCATGAACTGCCTGGCGCTGCAGGACTTCCTCGAGCAGCAGGGCGTCGACTCGCGGGTGCAGACGGCCATCCAGATGACGCAGGTCGCCGAGCCGTACCTGCCGCTGCGCGCCAAGCGCCACCTGGAGAAGGGCCGCGTGGTCATCTTCGGCGCCGGCATGGGCATGCCGTACTTCTCCACCGACACCACCGCCGCCCAGCGCGCCCTGGAGATCGGGTGCGAGGTGCTGCTGATGGCCAAGGGCGTCGACGGCGTCTACTCGGACGATCCGCGCGAGAACCCCGACGCCGAGCTGTTCGACCACATCACCCACCGCGAGGTCATCGAGCGCGAGCTGCGCGTCGCCGACGCGACCGCGTTCTCGCTGTGCATGGACAACGACATGCCGATCCTGGTGTTCAATCTGCTCACGGACGGCAACATCGCCCGCGCCGTGGCGGGCGAGCACATCGGCACGCTCGTGCGCAGCTGATAGATTAAAGACCCGTAACACCCGCGAGGGACGAGTCCGACCGGTCCCAGATAGAAGAGGCGACGATGATCGACGAGACGCTGCTCGACGCAGAAGAGAAGATGGCCAACTCCGTGGAGCACTGCCGCGAGGAGCTGACCCACATCCGCACCGGCCGGGCCAATCCCGCGATGTTCAACGGCGTCATGGCCGAGTACTACGGCGCGCCGACCCCGATCACCCAGATGTCCACGATCTCGGTGCCGGAGCCGCGGATGCTCATCATCAAGCCGTATGAGCCGTCGGTCATGCAGGACATCGAGAACGCGATCCGCAATTCGGATCTCGGCGTCAACCCGACCAACGACGGCCACGTCCTGCGAGTCACCGTGCCGCAGCTGACGGAGGAGCGCCGCCGCGAGATGGCCAAGATGGCCAAGGGCAAGGGCGAGGACGCCAAGATCGCCATCCGCAACGTGCGCCGCAAGGGCATGGAATCGCTGAAGAAGATCCAGAAGGACGGCGACGCGGGCGAGGACGAGGTGCAGACCGCCGAGAAGGAGCTCGACGGCGTGACCAAGAAGTACGTCGAGCAGGTCGACGCGCTGGTCGAGCGCAAGGAAGGCGAGCTGATGGAGGTCTAGGACCTCGCCGCCCCGTCTCCTGCGGGGCCAGTTCGACGTCCCTGACCCTTCCATGAACCGGAGCTGACGTGCCCTCGCCGAATCCCGAGCGCCTCCTCGAGGAGCTCCGTCTTCCCAAACCCCGCAACTCCGCGGGGCGCAACGTGCCCGTGGCGGTCGCCATGGGCGCGTTTTTGGGCGCCCTGGTCATCGGTTCGCTGTTCCTGGGGGCGTGGGCGTGGTACGTCCTCGTCGCCGGCGCCGCCGCGCTGGGTACGTGGGAGGTGGCCCAGCGGCTCCGCGAGTCGGACTGGATGTTGCCGCGGCCGGTGCTCATCCTCGGCGGGCAGTCGATGATCTGGCTGTCCTGGCCGATGGGGGTCGCCGGCATCGCCGTCGGTCTTCTGGCGACGCTCATGTTCCTGCTGGTCAGCAGGTTGTTCCTCTACGGGGCGAACGAGGCCCCGCGAAATTGGCTCCGCGACGTCGGCGTAGGTTGCTTCATCATCTTGTGGATCCCGCTGTGCCTCGCCTTCGGGGCGAGCCTGGCGCGGATGCCCACGCCCGGCGACGTCAACCCGGTGTGGGTGATCGTCGCCTTCATGCTGTGCGTGGTGGCCAACGACGTCGGCGGCTACATCGCGGGCGTGTTCTTCGGAAAGCACCCCATGGCGCCGGCGGTGAGCCCGAAGAAGTCCTGGGAGGGCTTCGCGGGCTCGGTCGTCTTCGGTTCGGCCGTGGGCGTCGCGTCGACGATTTTGCTTCTCGACGGCCCGTGGTGGTTCGGTTTGGCCCTGGGCATATTGCTCGTGGTCGCCGCGACCCTCGGGGACCTGGTCGAGTCCCAGTTCAAGCGCGACCTGGGCATCAAGGACATGTCCTCGATGATCCCGGGCCACGGCGGGCTCATGGACCGCCTCGACGGCATGCTGCCGGCGGCGGCCATGACCTGGATGCTGTTGACGATCTTCGGCCTGTAGCGGTCCGCGCGTCAGCGGTTCTTGAGCTGGCGCTTCATCTCGAACATTTTCCAGATGCCGGCGCAGGCCATGATCAGGCCGCCGATGATCGAGGCGAGCAGCAGGCCGACGCCCAACGGGAAGTTCCACGTCCACGCGAACAGGTGCAGCTCCACGGACTGCTGGTTCTGCATGATGAACACCAGCAGCAGGATCAGCAGCAGCGCGCCGATGATCAGCGCGACCCACGTGCTCGAGGCGGCGCCGCCGCGCTTGGCCGGCTTTGCAGGGCGCGTCTCCTCGTGCCGGTCGACGGGCTCCACGGCGGTCTCGTGCACGGGTTCATGATCGGACACGGGGGAGGGCTCGAGCGCCGCGTCGTCGTAACGCTCTACGGGCGCCTGCTCCGGGGGAAGGGCACGGCCGTCCCGGGACGGTCCGGGAGCGGCGGGGTAATCGCGTTCAGTCATGCTCACCATTCAACTATGCCGCGCGGTTCGCCGCCATCGGTTTCGACGTGCGATGATGGGGCCATCATGACCAAGCAACTCCCGCTCGTGTTCAAAGCGCCCCGCCGCGGCATGCCCGACACCCACCTCGCGGACCTCGACGGCCCGGCCCTCAAGGAGGCGGTGACGGAGCTCGGCCTGCCTGCGTTCCGCGCGAACCAGATCGCCCGCCACTACTACGGCCGCCTCGAGGCGGACCCGGAGACCATGACCGACCTGCCGGCCTCCGCCCGCGGCATGGTCAAGGAGGCCCTGTTCCCGCCTCTGCTGGATCCGGTGCGCCACATCTCCTGCGACGACGGCGAAACGCGCAAGACCCTGTGGAAGGCCGGCGACGGCACCCTGCTGGAGTCGGTGCTGATGAAGTACCCGGATCGCGCGACCCTGTGCATTTCCTCGCAGGCCGGCTGCGGCATGGCCTGCCCGTTCTGCGCCACCGGCCAGGGCGGTCTGCAGCGCAACCTGTCGACGGCCGAGATCATCGACCAGGTGCGCGAGGCCGCCGCCACGATGCGCGACGAGGGCGGCCGCCTGTCCAACATCGTGTTCATGGGCATGGGCGAGCCGCTGGCCAACTACAAGCGCGTCGTCGCCGCCGTCCGCCGCATCACCGATCCCGTGCCCGGCGGGTTCGGCATTTCGCAGCGCAACGTGACGGTGTCCACGGTGGGGCTCGCGCCGGCGATCCGGAAGCTCGCCGACGAGGACATGTCGGTCAGGTTGGCCGTGAGCCTGCACACGCCCGACGACGAGTTGCGCGACACGCTGGTGCCCATCAACAACCGGTTCAGCGTCTCCGAGGTCCTCGACGCCGCCCGGTATTACGCCGACAAGTCGGGCCGCCGCGTCTCCATCGAGTACGCGCTCATCCGCGACATCAACGACCAGGGCTGGCGCGCCGACATGCTGGGCAAGAAGCTGCACAAGGCGCTCGGCTCGCGCGTCCACGTCAACCTCATCCCGCTCAACCCGACGCCGGGGTCGAAGTGGGACGCGTCGCCGAAGGCGCAGCAGGACGAGTTCGTCCGCCGCGTCCGCGAACAGGGCGTGCCCTGCACCGTGCGCGACACCCGCGGCAACGAGATCGCCGCCGCGTGCGGCCAGCTCGCCGCCGAAGGGGCGTAGCGGGGCACGACATCCGGACACGCGAAAAACGCCCGCACCGTGGAAACACGGTGCGGGCGTTGCACTGCCCGGCGGGCCGGGCGGGCCTCCAGTGAGGATTAGGCCTGGAGGGTCTTGCCCTTGTCCTCGTCGATCGACGGGATGCCGCCGGTGATCGGGGTCTGGGCGGCGTTCTTGCCCCAGGTGCCCGGGGCGTGGTTCCAGGCGCGCATCTGCTTCTCGTTCAGCTCGGCGTAGGCGCCGGTGCCGTGCACCTGGTCGTGGGCCCACTGCGGCTCGACGTGGCCGAGCGGCTTGTTGCGGGCGGTGACGGTGCGGACCTGCTTGCCCTTCGGCGAGAACGCGCGCCACAGGAGGGCGATGGCGAAGATCGCCGCGAGGCTGATCAGCCAGATGTTCTCGACCTTGCCGGGGTGGTTGCCCCAGAGCATCGCGATCAGGAAGATCACGGAAATCCAGCCCGCCTTCTGCAGCGCGCCCTCGCTGAGGCCGCTCCAGCCCCACTTGGCGGCGGGGACGTCGAGATTGCTGACGCCGTTGTAGATCTCTTCCTTCTTGTGTCCGTGGGCCACGGTAATCCTCCTGTTTGCGCCGTACCTTCGCCGCCGCGGTGCCGGTTGCCCGTCGGGCCGTTCACGTACGGCCCGCGGTCGCGCCCGCGGCGGTCCCGTTAACGTGCATTTTGGCACACTCTCAGCGAATGTTGAGTATCGGGTGTAACAATACCCCAGTGAAGACCAGGATTCTCGTTCTCGGCAGCACCGGTTCCATCGGCACCCAGGCGCTGGAGGTGATCGCCGACAATCCGGAACGGTTTGCCGTGGTCGGGCTGGCCGCCGGCGGGGGGAACCCGGAACTCCTGGCCGCCCAGGCGACGACCCACGGCGTGTCGTTCGATCGCGTGGCGTGCGCGGACGGGGGAGCGGCCGCGTCGATCGACCCGGCGGTGCTCCATGGCCCGGACGCCGCCGAGCGCCTGGTCCGCGAGGCCGAGGCGGACGTCGTGCTCAATGCGCTGGTGGGCTCCATGGGCCTCGGCGCGACGTTGGCCGCGCTGGAGTCGGGCGCCCGCCTGGCGCTGGCGAACAAGGAATCCCTCGTGGCCGGCGGGTCGCTGGTCCTGCGGGCGGCGGAGCCGGGCCAGCTCGTCCCCGTCGATTCGGAGCATTCCGCGATGGCCCAGTGCCTGCGGTCGGGGACGATGGAGGAGGTCGATCGCCTCGTGCTCACCGCGTCCGGCGGCCCCTTCCGCGGCTGGACCCGCGACCGGCTCATGTCCGCCACCCCCGAGCAGGCCGGTGCCCACCCGACGTGGTCGATGGGGCCGATGAACACCCTGAACTCGGCGTCGATGGTCAACAAGGGCCTGGAGCTCATCGAAGCGTCCCTGCTTTTCGACGTCCCGGCCGAACGCATCGACGTCACCGTGCACCCGCAGTCGATCATCCATTCCATGGTCACCTTCGTCGATGGCGCGACCATCGCGCAGGCCTCTCCGCCGTCGATGAAGCTGCCCATCGCCCTGGCGCTGGGGTGGCCGGACCGCGTCGCCGACGCTCAGCCGGCGCTGGACTTCCGGGACACCATGGACTGGCGCTTCGAGCCGCTCGACGACGACGTGTTCCCCGCGGTGCGCTTGGCGCGCGAGTCGGTGACGGCCGGCGGCTGCACCCCGGCGGTCTACAACGCGGCCAATGAAGAGGCCGCCGAGGCATTCCTGGAGGGGCGCATCGCGTTCCCTCACATCGTCGACGTCGTGGGGGAGACGCTGGCCGCGATCGACGCGACGGCGCATCCTCGGGACATCGCCGACGTCCTCGAGGTCGAGGGCCGGGCCAGGGCGCTGTCCACCGAGCTGGCGGCTAAGCTGGCGCGGTGAGTTTTCTACTGGGGGTCCTCCTTTTCGCGCTCGGCATCGCGGTGACCATCGCGCTGCACGAGTGGGGTCACATGCAGGCCGCGCGCATGTGCGGCATGCGCGTGCGCCGATACTTCATCGGCTTCGGCCCGACGGTGTGGTCCACCAGCCGCAGGCATGCCGGGGCGGGCGGGCACGAAACGGAGTACGGCCTCAAGGCGGTGCCGCTGGGCGGCTTCTGCGACATCGCGGGCATGACGGCCCAGGATCCCGTGCTGCCGGAGGAAGAGGAGCACGCGATGTGGCGCCGCCCCTGGTGGCAGCGCATCGCGGTGCTTTCCGGCGGCGTGGCCATGAACCTGGTCGTCGGCGTTTTCCTCATCTACGTCGTCGCCGTGGCGTGGGGCCTGCCGAACATGAACGCCGACTACTCGCCGCGGGTAGAGGCCACCCAGTGCGTCCCCGCGACGCAGAACGCCGACGGCACCCTGTCGGACTGCTCCGGCACCGGCCCCGCCGGCGACTCCGGACTGCGCGCGGGCGATGTGATCACGTCCGTCAACGGCGAGGCCGTGGAGACGTACCCGGAGGTCATCGAGGCCGTCGGGTCGTCGTCAAGCGGGCCCATCGAATTCACCGTGGAGCGGGCGGGAACCACCGAAACCATTTCCGTGGAGCCGGAAGTCGTCGAGCGCCGCGCCCAGGACGGCACCGTGAGCCGGGTGCCGGCCGTCGGCGTGCTGTTCGAGCGCCCGCAGAACACGCTCAACGAGTACACGCCGCTGACCGCCGTGCCGGGGGCGCTGGCGTTCACCGGCGACATGTTCGGCGCGGTGTGGGACGGGCTGCTGTCCATCCCGTCGAAGGTGCCCGGCGTCGTCGCGTCGATCTTCGGCGCCGAGCGCGACCAGGAGAGCCCCATGAGCGTCGTCGGCGCCAGCCGCGTCGGCGGCGAGATGGTCGAAAACGACATGTGGAGCGGGTTCCTGATGATGCTCGCGAACCTCAACTTCTTCCTGGCGCTGTTCAACCTCGTGCCGCTGCCCCCGCTCGACGGCGGGCACATCGCCGTGGTCGTCTACGAGAAGCTGCGCGACTTCATCCGCCGCCTTGCCGGCAAGCCCGCGCTCGGCCCCGCCGACTACACCAAGCTCATGCCGGTCACCATGGCCTTCACCGCCGTGCTGCTGACCTTCGGCGTGATCGTCATCGCAGCCGACGTGGTCAACCCGATCCGGCTTTTCGGCTAACGTCCTTTCATAGACCCGCCATCCAGGTAATCCCAGGAATGAGGAAGCACTCCCCGTGAACGTCTCGCTCGGAATCCCCGAAACCCCCGCCGTCCTCGCGCCGCGTCGCAAGACCCGCCAGCTGATGGTCGGCGGCGTGGGGGTCGGGTCGGACCACCCGATCTCCGTGCAGTCGATGACCAACACGAAGACGCACGACATCAACGCCACGCTGCAGCAGATCGCGCAGCTGACGGCGTCGGGCTGCGACATCGTGCGCGTGGCCTGCCCGAAGACGATCGACGCCGAGGCGCTGCCGATCATCGCGAAGAAGTCGCCGATCCCGGTCATCGCGGACATCCACTTCCAGCCGAAGTACATCTTCGCCGCCATCGACGCCGGTTGCGCCGCCGTGCGCGTGAACCCGGGCAACATCAAGGAGTTCGACGGGCGCGTCAAGGAGGTCGCGAAGGCGGCCGGCGACGCGGGCATCCCCATCCGCATCGGCGTCAACGCCGGGTCGCTGGACAAGCGGATCATGGATAAGTACGGCAAGGCCACGCCCGAGGCGCTGGTCGAGTCCGCGCTGTGGGAGGCCGGCCTGTTCGAGGAGCACGGCTTCGGCGACATCAAGATCTCCGTCAAGCACAACGACCCCGTCGTCATGGTGGAGGCCTACCGCCAGCTCGCCGCGCAGTGCGACTACCCGCTGCACCTGGGCGTGACGGAGGCCGGCCCGGCGTTCCAGGGCACCATCAAGTCTTCGGTGGCGTTCGGCGCGCTGCTGGCGGAGGGCATCGGCGACACCATCCGCGTGTCGCTGTCGGCCCCGCCGGAGGAGGAGATCAAGGTCGGCGACCAGATCCTCCAGTCGCTGAACCTGCGCCCGCGCAAGCTGGACATCGTGTCCTGCCCGTCGTGCGGCCGTGCCCAGGTCGACGTCTACGAGCTGGCCGAGAAGGTCACCGCGGGCCTCGAGGGCATGGAGGTTCCGCTGCGCGTGGCCGTCATGGGCTGCGTGGTCAACGGGCCGGGCGAGGCGCGCGACGCCGACCTCGGCGTGGCGTCCGGCAACGGCAAGGGCCAGATCTTCGTCAAGGGCGAGGTCATCAAGACCGTGCCGGAGGACCAGATCGTGGAGACCCTCATCGAAGAGGCCATGCGCATCGCCGAGGAGATGGGCGAGGGCGAGGCCACGGTCACCGGTGGCCCGGAGGTCAAGATCACCGGCGCCTAAGCCTGGGGCAAGGTTCTCGGCTTGACGACGATCCGCGGCGTCCGCGCGTCGGCGTGCCACCCGGGCGCGATCCGTCTCCGGTGATAGCGTCCGCGGCATGAATTCCAGTTCCCGGCGGCGGCGTTTCGCCGCGCTGTTCACGGCCATCGCGATGTCCGCCACCGCGGTGGCGTGCACGCCGCGCCCGGACACGGGGGAAGACGTCCTCGAGGACTTTTTCGGCGCGCTGGCGGCCGGGGACGTCGCGGGGGCGGCGGAGCTCACGGATCATGCGGCGACGGCCCGGAAGGACCTCGACGCGGCGTGGAACGGCCTGTCGGCGGAGACGCTCGAGGCGGAGATCGGCGAGGTCCGCGGCGACGGCGGCCGCACCACGGCCGAGGTCACGCTGGACTGGGATCTCGCGGGCGACCGCGAGTGGCTGTACGACACGACGTTCCACCTGACCAAGTCCGATAGCCGGTGGGCCGTGCGCTGGAGCCCGTCGGCGCTGCACCCGCGCCTGGGCAACAACCAGCATCCGGAGCTGCGGCGCATTCCCGCCCCGCGGGCGTCGGTGGTCGGTTCCGATGGCGCGTCGCTGCTGGAGCCGGGGACGGTGCACCGCGTGGTGCTGGATCGTTCGGCGGTGCCGGACGTGCAGGGGGCGGTCAACCGCATCGCCACGGTGGTCAACAACGGCATGCCCAAGGACGACGAGGGCCGGCAGGCCGCGACGGTCGACGCCCGCGCCGTCGGGCCCCGGGCGGCGGGCGGTTCCGGGCCGTTCTCCGTCGTCGTGCTGCCGGCCGATGCGCCCGCCGAGGTGCGCGACGAGCTCGCGTCGCTGCCCGGCGTCTCCGTCAACGACGAGGCGGCCATGGTTCGCCCGGATCCCGGGTTCGCTCCCGAACTGATGAGCCGCGTCGAGCGGGTCGTCTCCGACGACGTCTCCGGCGGCGACGGCTGGAACATCGTCGCCGCCAACCCGGACGGCGGGGTGCTCGCGTCCCTGCATTCCGTCGCGCCGGAGGTTCGGCCGGCGATCCGCGCCTCGGTGAGCAAGTCGGTCCAGGACGCCGCGCAGCGCGCCGTGGACCTGCGCCCGGAGGCGGAGGTCATGCTCGTGGCGGTCCGCCCATCGTCGGGCGAGGTGCTCGCGGTGGCGCAGACCCGGAAGGCGGACGAGAAGGGCGATCTGGCCCTGATGGGCCAGTACCCGCCGGGGTCGACGTTCAAGATCGTCACCGCCGCGGCGGGCATGGACCACCTGGACCTCGACCCGGGGTCGACCGTGCCGTGCCCGGGCACCATGACGCTGGGCCCGCGCGTGGTCACCAACTACAACGGGTCGGGCGTCGGCAATACGTCGCTCAACGATGCGTTCGCGCGGTCGTGCAACACCACCTTCGCAGACATCTCGCACCGCATGGAGCCGGGGGAACTGCAGTCGGAGGCCAAGCTCTTCGGCCTCGGCGTGGATTACCGGATCGCCGGCCTGGACACGATCACGGGGTCGGTGTCCGACGGGTCGGACGAGGCCGAGCGCATCGACGCCGGCTACGGCCAGGGCTTCGACCTGGCCAGCCCCTTCGGCATGGCCATGGTGTCGGCCACCGTGGCCGCCGGCCGCGTGCCCACCCCGACCCTGGTGCCGCAGGCCGGCACGTGGGCCTCGGCGCATCCGGAGCCGCTGGATCCCGCGACGGTCGAGCACCTGCGCACCGTGATGCGCTCGGTGGTCACCTCGGGCACCGCCACGGCGATCGCGGGGCGGGGCGAGGTCTACGGCAAGACCGGCGAGGCCGAGGTCTCCGGGGGATCGCACGCGTGGTTCACGGGATGGCGCGACGACATCGCCTTCGCCACCCTCATCGTCCACGGCGGCGGTTCGGAGCACGCGGTGTCGGTCACCGACGCCTTCCTGGCCAACCTCGACGAGCAGGCGGACCCCGCGCCCGTCGGCTGAGGCGTCCACGGGCGGGGGTATCGTGTTCGCCATGACCGATCGTGCACCGTTGACCATGCAGGAGCCCACCCCCATCCGCACCGTGCCCGCCCACATCGAGCGGCCGGAATACGCGTGGAAGGACGAGGTCGCCGAGGGCGTCGGCGAGCCGCTGGTCCAGACCCCGGAGGACATCGAGTCGATGCGCGAGGTCTCCCGCATCGCCGCCAACGCGCTGGTGGAGGCCGGCAAGGCGTGCGTCCCGGGCGCGACCACGGATGACGTCGACCGGGTCGTGCACGAGTACCTGATGGACCACGACACGTACCCGTCGCCGCTGGGCTACCGCGGGTTCACCAAGAGCTCGTGCGTGTCGCTCAACGAGATCGTGTGCCACGGCATCCCGGGCACGCAGGTCATCGAGGACGGCGACATCGTCAACGTCGACGTCACCGGATACAAGAACGGCGTGCACGGCGACACCAACGCGACCTTCTTCGCCGGCGACGTTTCCGAAGAGCACCGCCTGCTCGTCGAGCGGACGTACAACGCGACGATGCGCGGCATCAAGGCCATCAAGCCGGGCCGCGAGATCAACGTCATCGGCCGCGTGATCGAGGCCTACGCCCGCCGCTTCGGCTACAACACGGTCCGCGACTTCACCGGCCACGGCGTGGGCACCACGTTCCACAACGGGCTGGTCGTCCTGCATTACGACGAGCCGTCGCAGACCACCGTCCTCGAGCCGGGCATGACCCTGACCGTCGAGCCGATGATCAACCTCGGCGAGCTGGATTACGAGATCTGGGAGGACGGCTGGACCGTCCAGAACTCCGATCGCAAGTGGACGGCGCAGTTCGAGCACACGGTGCTGGTCACCGATTCGGGGTACGAGATCCTGACCAAGCCCGACGAGGTCGTGGAGGGCCAGTTCCTCACCGGTTGGACCCCGGGCGCCTGATCCCATGGCGCGGGGGTCGCAGGGGAGGTCCTTCCTCGTCGCCGGCTGCACGTCGGACGCGGGCAAGTCGGTGATCGTCGCCGGGCTGTGCCGGCTGTTGGCGCGGCGCGGGGTGTCGGTGGCGCCGTTCAAGGCGCAGAACATGTCCAACAATTGCGCCGTGACGCCCGACGGCGGCGAGATCGGCCGCGCCCAGGCGCTGCAGGCCCTGGCATGCGGGCTGGAGCCCAGCGTCGATTTCAATCCCGTGCTGCTCAAGCCGGGTTCGGATCAGACGAGCCAGGTCGTGGTGCGGGGCCGGGCGGAGGGGACGGTGTCGGCGCTGACGTACCGGGAGCGTCGCAAAGCACTGCGGTCCGTGACCGTGGACTGCCTGGCCGACCTGCGGGCGCGGTACGACGTCGTGGTGTGCGAGGGCGCGGGGTCGCCGGCCGAGGTGAACCTGCGCGAGTCGGACATCGCGAACATGGGCCTGGCCGAGGCCGCCGATTTGCCGGTGCTCGTCGCCGGCGACATCGACCGCGGCGGGGTGCTCGCGCATTTCGTGGGCACGCACGCGATCCTCGGCGAGGGGGATCGGGGGCGGATCACGGGGTTCGTGGTCAACAAGTTCCGCGGGGCGGTCGAGTTGCTCGCTCCGGGCCTCGACGTCGTGGAGCAGCGCACGGGAGTGCCGGTCCTCGGCGTCATCCCCTTCATCCGGGGGCTGTGGATCGACGCCGAGGATTCGCTGGGCACGGTCGCCTCGACGTCCGTCGGACCGGCGACGCGGCCGCTGGGGGAGGACGTCCTCGTCGTCGCCGCCATCCGACTGCCGAGGGTGTCCAACGCCACCGACGTCGAGGCGCTGGCCGCGGAGCCCGGCGTCCGCGTCGAGTGGACGGCCGATCCGAGCACGGTCGCGCGCGCCGATCTGGTCGTGTTGCCCGGCACCAAGGCCACGGTCCACGATCTCGGGTGGCTGCGGGAGCAGGGGCTTGACGACGCTCTGGTCCGCCGCGCAGCCCGGGGCGAGCCGACGCTGGGCATCTGCGGTGGCTTCCAGATGATGTGCACGTCCATCGTCGACGGCGTGGAGAATCCGGATGGCGTCACCGGCGACCCCGTGCGCGTCGACGGTCTGGGCATCTTCGACGCGGACGTCGAGTTCGGCGAGGAGAAGGTGCTCGCCCGGCACGACGACGGTTCCTACGAGGTGCACAACGGCCGCGTGGTCCGAAGCGCCGAGGAACCGTGGCCGCATGGCGAGGGCGCCGTGCGCGGCGCCGTGGCGGGGACGCACCGGCACGGGTTGCTGGAAAACGATGCACTGCGCCGCGAATACCTGCGGACGGTGGCCGACGCAGCGGGGCTGGACGGCTTCGTCGTCGCACCGGACACGGATTTCCGCGCCGAGCGGCTGCGGCAACTGGACCTCATCGCCGACGCGATCGAGGAGCATCTCGCGGGGCCTGCGCTCGCGGCGGCGACGGGAGTGCCCGAACTGGGGTAGTCCCCGGACGTCTCCGCGCGAATCGCCGACGGTGATGGCGCCGGATCCCCTAGATTCGGCGATGACACGGCAATCGGCCCGCAGAGGCGGGCCCGATCAGGGGAGTGGCGGATGACACGGGTGCGTTTCGGGGCGATCGGAGCCGCCGCGATGATGTGCATGGCGATGGGGTCGGGCATGGCCACGGCCGAACCGGCGGCCCCCACCGGATCCGCGGACCTCGGGTCGGCGGCCGCGGTCGAGGAGCCGTTCCCGGAGTTGGGGTGGGCGAACGACCCCGGGTGCGTGCCGTCGCCGGAGCACCCGCAGCCCGTCCTGCTCATCCACGGCACGTGGAGCGTCGCCCAGGACATGGCGAAGCTCGGCGCCCCGCTGGTCGACGCCGGCTACTGCGTCTTCTCGCTCGAATACGGGTGGCACCGGGAATCGGTGCGCGGTGGCATTCCCGGCAGCAACGGAGTCGGCGACGTGCGCGAGAGCGCCGCGGCGGTCGACCGGGCGATCCGGCACGTGGCCGGAGAGACCGCGGCCGGGCGGGCAGCGGGAAAGGTCGACGTCGTCGGGCATTCCCAGGCCGCGCTGTTGATGCGGCTGGCCATGAACGATCACGGGGCGGCGGAGTTCGTCGATGATGCGATCTACCTTGCGGGCACGCACCGCGGCACGTCGATGGACGGGCTCGACCAGCTGAACCTGCATTCCAGCTCGGGTGCCGTGGCCATCGGCGATGCCATCCTCGGCCCCGCGGCGATGCAGCAGCTCAACGGTTCCGACGTCGTGGCGCACCTGGAGACCCTGCCCGACACTCAGCCGGGCGTCGATTACACGGTCCTGGCGTCGGCCGATGATACGACGGCCAGCACCGCGCCCGGGGCATTCCTGGAGGCGGGCCCCGGGGCGACGGTGACGAACGCCCTGATCCAGGACGTGTGCCCGGCCGCGCCGTCACCGTTCACCCACGACGACATGCGAGATCACCCCGTCACGCACGGCCTGGTGCTGGAGGCGCTGGCCGGGCGTCCGGTCGTCTGCGGATAGCCGAGCCGGCGGTCAGTCGAACTCGAGGCCGAGGATCGCGTTCTCGATGACCTCGGGCAGCGCCGGGTGGATCCAGTGCTGCTTCTCCACGACCTCGCGGACGTCTTGCTCGAAGGCCATCATCTGGATGCACTGCTGCACCAGGGTGGCGGCCTGCTCGCCGATGAAGTGGGCGCCGACGAGGCGGCCGGTCTTCTTGTCGGCGATGAGCTTGGCGAAGCCGTCGCGGTCCTCCAGCGCCCAGCCGTACGCCACGTCGCCGTAGTTCTGCACCTTCACGGTGACGTCGGTGCCGTTGGCGGCGGCCCACTCGCGGGCCTCGTCCTCGGTCATGCCGACCTGGCCGATCTGCGGGTGCGAGAACACCGCGGACGGGATGTGCCGGTGGTCGAAGGACCGCAGGTTCCCCGGGTTGAGGACGTTGTGGAAGACGACCTTCGCCTCATGGTTGGCGATGTGCTTCAGCTGATGCGGGCTGGACACGTCGCCCAGCGCCCACACGCCCTCGGCGGAGGTGCGGCCGTGCTCGTCGACGGCGATGCGGCCGTCGTCGGTCATGTCCACCCCGCCGGCGGCGAGCTCCATCAGGTCTCCGTTGGGGGTGCGCCCGGTGGCCACGAGGAATTCGCCGCCCCGGACCTCGGTGCCGTCGGAAAGCTCCGCGACGACGACGGTCGACCCGTCGGCCGCCCGTTCCTCGCGCAGCGACTCGATGGTGGTGTTGAGGCGGACGTCCCAATCGCGGGAGGCGACCTCGGTGAAGCGCTTCGACACTTCGGCGTCGGACTCGCGGTTCATGGCGCCGGAGCGGACGATGACGTGGACCTTCACGCCCAGCGACGAGAAGACGTGCGCGAACTCGGTGGCGATGAAGCCGCCGCCGAGGATGATCATCTCCTCCGGCAGGCGGTCGATGCGCATGATGTCCTTGTTCGTGCGGTACCCGACGCCCGACTCGGTGACGAAGCCCGGGATCTTGGTGCGCGAACCGGCCGCGACGATGATCTGGTCGGCGGTGATCTCCATCTCCTCGTCGCCCTGGCCGGTGCGGATGCGGCGGGGCCCGACGAAGACGGCGTGGCGGTCGTAGACGTCGATGTTCGGCGTCTCCGGGCCGCGGCGGTACGCCTCGCCGCCGTCGGCGATGGCGTCGATGCGCTTGGCGAACACGCGCTCCTTGATCGAGTCCCAGTCGACGGAATCCACGTGGGCGTGGACGCCCAGGCGGGCGGCCTCGGAGACGTTCCGGGCTGCGTCGGCGGCCAGGACGTACATTTTGGTGGGGATGCAGCCGACGTTGAGGCAGGTGCCGCCGAAACGGCCTTCCTCGACCAGAGCGATGCTCACGTCATCGAAGGCGGGGGACGGGATCGAGTTGCCCGATCCGGTGCCGATGATGATCAGGTCGTAGTGCCGGGCGGTGTCGCTGGACAATGCATCTCCTCGTGGTTGATCGGAAGGTCTCGGTGGCGGGGGTCAGCGGCCGTTGACCGAGTCGAAGAACAGGATCGTCTCCGACAGCGCCTGTGCGCGGGCGTGCTCCTTGGACAGGAACACGTCGTGCCGGGCACCGGGGATGGCCCTGTGCCGGGCCCCGCTTCCCAGACAACGCGTCCTCCGCGCGATCTGTTCCACGTCGAGCACCGCGTCCGCCGTGTCCAGCGACGGCGACCAATCGGCGTTGACCGCCGAGCGGTCGGAATGCAGCACCAGGCAGGGCACGCCGACCTCGATGCCGCGGTGCAGCCGGCGCTGCGCCACGAGGACCGCGTTGAGCCACGACCACGACTTCACGTGCCCCTCGACGGGCTTGAGCGTGACGTCGAAGGCCCAGTCGCCCTTGGCGCCCTTGTAGATGGACTGCCCGTACCCGCCCAGCCCCTTGTCGGGGGTGAGTCGGTCGGGCGCGCGCCGCGCCATGACCTTGGCGGCCAGCTTGACGACGGCCCGCTGCATCCGCGGATACTGCAGATCCAGCCATGGGCTGTTGAGCACGGCGCCGGGGATTTTCGCGTGCATGTCAGGGTCACGCTCGCGGAGCCCGTCGAGCCACAGCGCCGCGACGAGGCCGCCCGTGGAGTGGGCCAGAGGAGACAGGGTGGGGTGCCCGGCGTCGAGGATCAGGGCGGCGGTGGCGTCCAGGTCGACGTCGTAAAGCGACAAGTCGGCGACGTGGTGCCAGCGCTGCCCCTCGCGGCGCGACCGCCCGCACTTGCGGAGATCCACCGCGTAGAAGGCGTAACCCGCCTCATGGACGACTCGGGCGACGTGTTCCTGGAAGAAATAGTCGCTCATGCCATGTATCCACAGCACCGCCGGACGGCGCGTGAAGCCGGCCCCGTCGGCGCCGGGGGGCGCGTACTTGACGACGGTGGCGACGACCGTGCCCTCGCCATCCGGATCCGGGCCCAGGCCGACGACGGTTTCGGGGAACTCGTCGCCCAGGAGGCCGGGCGTCCATTCGGGGGTGGGGATGGTCTCGTCATTGAAGGTCACGGCCCACAGCCTAGCGGCACATTATGGGGGTGCACCCGGGGTTGTGACACAATGGATGGGAACAGTGTGTCAGTCCGGGGGACGTGCGTGCGCCGCCCGATTACCTAGTCATGAAGGATGTTGACCGCAGTGTCTGAAAACAATCTTCCCGCCACCGTCGGTGACGAAGTCGACGTTGCCCTGATCGGCGCGGGCGTCATGAGCGCCACGCTCGGCGTGCTCCTCACGGAGCTCGAGCCGGGTTGGTCCCAGGTCATCTTCGAGCGCCTGGACCAGCCGGCCGAAGAGTCGTCCTCCCCGTGGAACAACGCGGGCACCGGCCACGCGGCGCTGTGCGAGCTCAACTACACGCCCGAGTCCAACGGCGTGGTCAACGTCGACAAGGCGCTGAAGATCAACGAGCAGTTCCAGGTCTCCCGCCAGCTGTGGACCAACCTGGTCGAGGACGGGGTCATCACCGACCCGCGCGCGTTCATCAACGCCGTCGACCACACCACCTTCGCCCAGGGCCCGGAGCAGATGGCGTTCATGCGCCGTCGCTTCGACGCGCTGAACGACGAGCCGCTGTTCCACGGCCAAGAGCTCATCGAGGACCACGACCGCTTCGCCGAGTACCTGCCGCTGATGGCCGAGGGCCGCGACTTCTCCACCCCGGTCTCCGCGATCCGCAACCCCAACGGCACCGACGTCAACTTCGGCGCGCTGACCAAGCAGTACCTGGCCGCGCTGTCCGACCGCGGCACCGAGATCCGCTACGGCCACGAGGTCAAGAACGTCACCCGCGAGGGCGCCAAGTGGGTCATTACGGTGAAGAACATGCACACCGGCGACACCCGCACGGTCCGCGCGAACTTCGTGTTCGTCGGCGCCGGCGGCAACGCTCTGCCGCTGCTGCAGAAGGCCGGCATCCCGGAGATCAAGGGTTACGGCGGCTTCCCGGTGTCCGGCCAGTGGCTGCGCTGCACCAACGAGGAGCTCATCGCCAAGCATGACGCCAAGGTCTACGGCAAGGCGTCCGTCGGCACCCCGCCGATGTCCGTGCCGCACCTGGACACCCGCGTCATCGACGGCAAGAAGGGCCTGCTGTTCGGCCCCTACGCCGGTTGGACCCCGAAGTTCCTCAAGCAGGGCAAGCTCACCGACCTGCCGAAGTCGCTGCGACTGCACAACCTGTCCACGCTGCTCGGCGTCGGCGTCCACGAGATGGGCCTGACCAAGTACCTGATCACCGAGGTCATCAAGAACCACGCCGCGCGCGTCGAGTCGCTGCGCGAGTACGTGCCCAACGCCCGCGACGAGGACTGGGAGATCGTCAACGCCGGCCAGCGCGTGCAGGTGATCAAGCCCGCGAAGGCGCCGAAGTTCGGCACCCTGGAGTTCGGCACCGCCGTGATCAACTCCGCCGACGGCTCCATCGCCGGCCTGATGGGCGCGTCCCCGGGCGCCTCCATCGCCCCGGCCGTGATGATCGAGCTGCTCGAGCGCTGCTTCGGCGACAAGATGAGCGCCTGGACCCCGAAGATCAAGGAGCTCGTGCCCTCCTACGGCACCCAGCTGTCCGAGGACCCGGAGCTGTACAAGAAGGTCTGGGACGCCTCGCAGAAGGCCCTGAAGCTGGAGCGTTAAGCCCGGCCCGGTCTGATCGGCGGCGGTGACCCCCATTGATTGATGGGGGCCACCGC
>NZ_DURI01000309.1 GCF_012837295.1 Corynebacterium sp.
GGCGGGGAGGCCCCGACCTCGTCGGCCGCCGTCAGCGTCGACCCCGACGCCCCCGAGCTGGACGAACGCGAAGGCTCCTACAACTTCGTCCGACTCACGGACGACGGTCGCTCCCACATCCTGGGCCACGTCAAGGTCCTCTCCGCCGACGGCTGGCTCGGCCTCGCCGACGACGAGGTCACCTTCACCGCCCTCGACGACGGCAAGTACCGCGTCATCGCCCGCGGCTCCTCCGGCTGCCCGGGCGTCGGCGAAACCACCGACGACGGCCTCGGCGTCATCGGCGAGATCCACGCCGCCGACGGCGCCGCCAAGGTGTGGGGCACCCCCGTGGAAACCGAGGTCGGCTCCTTCTCCACCGTCGTCCTCGCCGACTCCGACGACACCGTCCTGTCCTGCGGCAAGAGCGTCGACTGGACCGAACCGACCACCTCGTCGACCTCCGCGACGACCTCGGCCACCACCTCGGCCACGTCCACCGCGAAGAGCTCCACGACCTCCTCCTCGTAGCACGGCGGAACGCGCGCCGCGCCGGGACGTCGTCAAGCAACCGCACCCCGCCCACCCGGGTCATTTCACCCGGCAACCATGCGCATGTGGTGAAATGGGCGAATGACCGAAGAATTCGCCGGCTCACCCCGACACACGCTGGGCGTCGAGTGGGAGGTCGCATTCGTCGACCGCGACACCCGCGAACTGGTGCCGTGCGCCGCCGAAGCGCTCGACATCATCGCCCGCGACCACCCCGGCCACCGCATCCAACGCGAATTCCTGGCCAACACCGTCGAACTGGTCACCGGCGTCTGCGACACCGTCCCCGACGCCATGGAAGACCTCGGCGAACAGCTCGGCATGGTCCGCGACGCCGCCCGCGAACTCGGTGTCGACGTGTGGTCCTCCGGATCGCACCCCTTCTCCCGCGGCACCGGGCAGCGAGTCAGCGAGAAGACGTCCTACTCGGAGATCATCAACCGCACCCAGTGGTGGGGCCGCCAGATGATCATCTGGGGCATCCACGTCCACGTCGGCGTGCGGTCCGCCGAGCGCGTGTGGCCGATCATCAACGCGCTGCTGGTCAACCTGCCGCACATGCTCGCGCTGTCGGCGTCGTCGCCCGCCTGGAACGGCGAAGACACCGGCTACGCCTCCAACCGCACCCTGCTGTACCGCCAGCTGCCCACCGCCGGACTGCCGCCGGACGTCCGCGACTGGGAATCGTGGCAGGACTACATGTCCGACCAGTGGAAATCCGGCGTGATCAACCACACCGGCTCCATGCACATCGACATCCGCCCCGCTTCGAAGTACGGCACCATCGAGGTCCGCGTCGCCGACGCCGTGTCGAACACCCGGGAACTCGCGGCAATCGTCGCCCTCACGCACTGCTTGGTCGTGCTTTACGACGACATGCTCGACCGAGGGGCCGAACTCCCCACCATGCAGTACTGGCACAACGACGAAAACAAGTGGCGCGCGAGCCGGTACGGCATGGACGCGCTGATCATCGTCGACCGCGACACCAACGAGCGGTGGGTGAAGGACGACCTCGAGGACCTGCTCGCGCGGCTTGCCCCGATCGCCGAAAAGCTGGGGTGCACAGAGGAATTGGGCGGCGTGCGCGACATCATCCGCGGCGGCGCCGGATATGAGCGGCAGCGGCGCGCGGCCGGACGGGCGGGGGCGCTGCCGTCGCTCGCCGAAGAAGAGGACGTGTTGGCCGTCGAGGCGAAGCTCGGGCACAGCCCGTGGGCCGCGGCCGTCGATCTCGCCGTGCGCGAGATGGAGGCCGGCACGCCGCTGGAGGCGTAGCTGGGCGGGGCCGGGCAGACGCGGGGCTCTGCCGGCGCGGGGCCCCTGCCGGTTTCGTGTCATATGGGTGCCACCGGTTTTCGCCACCTGCGGAAACGCATTTATCGACGCCGCGTTGGCATCTCTACGGCACGAAACCCCGGTGCCGCCGCCCGACGGCGCCGAATTGGTCGGAGCCGGGCGGCCCAACCCAAGGGGTCGAAGTCGCAGACTCCTAAATCACGGGATCCAAACCACGGGATGAGCCTGCATCGGCCCTCCACACCACGGGATCAATGGTGATCCCGAGTTTTGGATCCCGTGGTTTGGCTAAGGGGCGGGTGATGTCGGGGTTTGGCGGACCAGCGCCGTCGAACAGCGCCGCCATCTGCGCCGCCGCCGACCGGCACTGGAGCCGACCAACGCCGCCGAACAGCCCCGCCCACCCCGCTAAATCCGCGGCTCGGTCTCGTCGTCGCGGGACAGCCGGTCCCGGTCGATGAGGCCCTCCTTCTGCGACACGTGGCCGAGGCGGTTGCCGATGATCGGCGACGTCATCAGGGCGAACAGCACGATGAGCACCATCATGCCCAAGTCGCCGTTGACGGTGACGCCCCCGCCGCCGTTGGCGAAGATGTGCAGCACGGTGCCCAGCAGCGTCATGGACAGGCCGAGCGTCTGCGGTTTCGTCGACGCGTGCATGCGGCCGATGGTGTCGCGGAACCGCGCCAGGCCGACCGCGGTGGCCAGGCAGAAGAACCCGCCGCCGAGGATGAGGGTGATGGAGATGATGTCCACGATGAGCATCAGAAGTGGTCCTCCTCTTCATCGACGTGCTTGAGATCCGCCTCGCGTGCGGCCTGCTGGGCGGCGTCGCGCGACGCTTCCCGGGACGCCTCGCGCGAACTGGCGCGGACGGTGGCCTTGGGCCGCTTGTCGGGCACGCGGAATCGCGCCACCGACAGCGAGGAGATGAAACCGAGCAGCGCGATGACCAGCATCGCGTACGCCACGGAGGTGTCCATGGACCAGGCGATGTAGACGGCGAGCATGCCCTGCGACATCGCGATCATCGATTCCAGGGACACCAGCCGGTCCATGGAGTTCGGGCCGGCGAGCAGCCGCCCCAGCGCGGTCAACGCCGCGATGAAGTAGATGCCCGCGGCGACGCCCAGCAGCGTGGTGTAGATCTGCGGATCCATCAGTCCTCCTTCCGCTTTTCGGGCCGGGTTTCGGGGCCGGCTTCCCGCTTGCCGACGGCCCGCGCATCCGCATTGGACCGATCCGTCGCCGGCGGCGGGGCGTCGACCCCGGTCTGGACGCCGGCGTGGTCGTGGCCGAGGGATGCGGCGGCGGGCTCGTCGTCAAGCTCCCTGTTCTCGAAGGCCTTGACCACCTGCCGCTCCAGCCGCCCCAGCTGGGCGATCGTCTTGTCGATGCGCCCCGTCGACGACCCGTCGAGCAGGTGCATGGTGACGGACTTGCGGCGGTTGTCGATGTCGATGACCAGGCCGCCGGGCTGCAGGTTGATCAGGGCGATCGCCGACGCGAGCGACAGGTCGTCGCGGGTGCGCATGGGGATCTCGACCACGGCGCTGGGCGGCGGGTCCTGGCGGCGGACGGCCAGCCACGCGACGGTGAACGACGCGACGACGAAGTCGACGAAGAACGTGGCGAACAGTTTGATCATCGACGGCCAGTGGACGTCGATGTCGCTGACCGGCACGCGCGGCATGGGCACGAAGATGGAGATCAGCAGCGCCACGCCGATGCCGCCGGCGATGTTCGCCCACGTGATCTCGCCCCACAGCAGCTGCCACATCACCACGATCCACAGGAACAGGATGAACGACGGCCGACCTTTGCGGCGTTCCTCGCGCTTGTCGGGCTTTGCGACGCCCGCGTGGTTCTTGTCCGGGCTCATCGTTCCTCCTCCCGTTCGATGGAATCGCCGCCGGCGCTGGGGTCGTCGGCGGGGTTGAGCGTGCGGCCCGGGTCGGGCAGCCCCTCCTGATCATCGTGGTCGCGGACGCCGAGCACCGCCGACCGGTAACCGTCGACGTCGGAGACGTTCGCGGCGGCGCGGTCGGAGACGATGGACAGCGGGCCCGCCAGCACCGTGACGGCGACGGACGCGGCGACGAGGAACACCGTCGGGGCGACCATGCCGAAGGGCATGCGGCCGACGTCCTCGCGCTCCTCGAGCGAAACCACCCGGGTGTCCTCCCGCAGCGGGGAGACGCGCGCCAGGGCGGTGTCGCCCTCGGGGGCGTCCGAGCGGTCGCGCCAGAAGGCCTTCGACCACACGATGACCATGGTGTACAGGGTCAGCAGCGAGGTGAGCACCGAACCGCCGACGAGCACCCACGCGGTGAGCGTGCCGGACTGCGCGCCGGCCTCGATGAGCATGATCTTGCCCAGGAAGCCGGAGAACGGCGGGATGCCGCCCAGGTTCAGGGCGGGCACCAGGTACAGCAGCGCCAGCAGAGGAGAGGCCTTGGCCAGCCCGCCCAGTCTGCGCAGCGACGAGGATCCGGCCTGGCGCTCGATCAGTCCGACCACCAGGAACAGCGCGGTCTGCACAAGAATGTGGTGGACCATGTAGAAGATCGCGCCGGACAGCCCGAGTTCGTTGCCCAGGGCGATGCCGAAGATCATGTAGCCGATGTGCGACACCAGGGTGAACGACAGCAATCGCTTGATGTCGTTCTGGGCCATGGCGCCGAGGATGCCCATGATCATGGTGGCCAGGCCGGCCCACATGAGCACTTCGTCCAGCGCGCCGTCGGGGAACATCACCGACCGCGAGCGGATGATGGCGTACACGCCGACCTTCGTCAGCAGGCCCGCGAACACGGCGGTGACCATCGACGGGGCGGTGGGGTAGGAGTCCGGCAGCCACGACGACAGCGGGAACACGGCCGCCTTCACGGAGAACGCGACGAGCAGCACGGCAAAGATCGCGGTGCGGGTGCCCGACGGCAGCTCCTCCATGCGGATGGACACGTGCGCGAAGTTGACGGTGCCCACCGAGGCGTAGACGAAGCCGATGGCCATGAGGAACACCATCGACGACAGCAGGTTGACCATCACGTAGCTCACGCCCGCGCGGATGCGCGACGCCGAGGCGCCCAGCGTCAGCAGCACGTAGGAGGCCAGCAGCAGCACCTCGAAACCCACGTACATGTTGAACAGGTCGCCGGCCAGGAAGGCCATGGACACGCCCATGTTCAGCAGCATGTACGTCGGCACGAACACGGAGATCGGGTCGTCGTCGTCGCCGTCGCGGATGCCCTGCCCGATGCCGAACCAGTGGACGGCGAAGAGCACGAGTTGGGAGACGGCGATCATGATCGTCGACAAGCCGTCGGCGACGAGCGTGATGCCGATCGGCGAATTCCAGCCGCCCACCTGGACCGTGTGGATGCCGTTGTCCTGCACCAGGTACACCAGCCACACCGACAGGATCAGCAGCAGGAGCAGCGCGGCCATGCTCAGCAGCTGCTGCAGGCGCGGCCGCCGCGAGAACAGCAGCGCCAGCCCCGCCGTCACCGCCGGGATGAGCACCGGCATGGGGATGAGGAAGAGAATCAGTTGCTCAGTCGTCACCGGACACGTCCTCCTCGACGGGCTTCTCGAAGCTCTCCGGGCCGAACTGGTCGCCGGCTTCCGTCGGGCGGCCCGTCATCGGATCGTCGGAGCGGTCATGGTCGGGCGCCGCGGACGGATCGTCCGGGCGGCGCATGGCCACGAACTGGTCCTCGCGGTCGTCCTGGACGTGGTCGCCCACGCGGTACCGGTGCTGGCGGTAGGCCAGCGCCAGCAGGAACGCCGCGACGCCCATGGTGATGACGATCGCCGTCAGGATGAACGCCTGCGGCAGCGGATCCGCGTCCTCGGCGTAGGGGATGGAATCGCGGCCCCAGATCGGCGGGGCGCCGGGACCGTCGCCGCCGATGAGGATGAGCAGGTTGATGCCGTTGCCCATCAGCAGGGCGCCCATGAGCATCTTGGTCAGGGAGCGGTCCAGGAACAGGTACACGCCCGTGGCGATGAGCACGGCCACCGTCGCCAGCAGCACGAAGTTGATGATCACTTCGCGGCCTCCTTCCCGGACTTGTATCGGAATTGGCGCGTGCGCCCCAGCTTGGTCAGGGTGACGCGGCGGGAACGCGCGCGCTCGGCGCGGCGATCTGTCTCCACGTCGATGCGGCCGCCGAGGCTGCGCAGGATGTACGTGACCGTGCCGATGACGATGAGGTACACGCCGAGGTCGAACAGCAGCGGCGACACCAGGTGCAATTCGCCGATCAGCGGCAGCTCCAGGTCGACGACCGCGCTGGCCAGGGGCGGCCAGCCGATGATCATCGGCCAGAACACGGCGAGCGATGCGAACGCGAGGCCGGAGCCGAGGATCTTGTCGGTGGACCACGGGATGGTCTCCGCCAGTTCGTAGCGGCCGCCCGCCAGATAGCGCAGCGTGATGGCCAACGACGCGACCAGACCGCCAGCGAAACCGCCGCCGGGGGCGTTGTGGCCGGCGAAGAACAGGTACAGCGACAGCGCCATCATCGACGGGAACAGGAAGCGCGTGGACACCAGCACCATCAGCGGGCGGCGGCCGGCGTCGACCTTCGAGCCCGACGTGGTCAGCCAGCGCGGATTGCGCTCGCGGCGGGTGCGGCGCGTGGTGACGCGCGGCAGGTTGTGCACCGTGTGCGTGCGGAACACCAGCGACGCGATGCCCACGGCCACGATGACCAGGACGGAGATCTCGCCGAAGGTGTCCCACGCGCGGATGTCCACGAGCAGCACGTTGACGGCGTTGGCGCCGTGGCCCTCGTCCAGCGCGATCCGCGGGATCGCCTCGGAGATCGGGTCGGACGATCGCGCGGCCATGGCGAAGGCGCCGATGATCGCCGCGGTCGCGCCGACCGCGACGGCCAGCCAGGCCCGGGCGCGGTCCAGCCCCTCCGTCTGATCCGGCGTCTTCGCCGGCAGGGTGCGCAGCACCAGGACGAACACCACCATGGTGATGGTCTCCACCAGCAGCTGCGTCAGGGCCAGGTCCGGCGCCCCGTACAGCGCGAAGACCAGCGCCAGGCCGTAGCCCGTCACGCCCACCATGATCACGCCGGACAGGCGGTTGCGCATCCGCGTCGCCGCCAGCGCCGCGATGATGATGAGCAGCGCCGCCGCGCCCTGCGGGGCCGTGCCCCACAGCTCCATGCGGAGATCGTCGCGATCGCCGAGGATCAGCGCGGCGATCGGAAGCAGGATGAACACGCCCAAAATCGTCGCCTCAGTCAACGGCAGCGAACCACGCTGCGTCGCGGCGGTGACCCGCAGCGACAGGCGGCGGGCCATGTCGAGGATCCAGTCGTACGCGGTATCGGCGTCGCCCAGCGCCGGCCTTGCGAACTGCAGCTCGCGGACCAGCGTGCGCTGCCAATGCATGATCGCGCCCGTCAGCAGGATGACGCCCGTGAGCAGCAGCGGCACGTTGAATCCGTGCCACAGCGCCAGGTACGAATCGTCGGCCGAGGTCGGGAAGGCCTCGGAGAGGTACGGGCGGATCACGGCGTCGTAAAGCGCGGGAAACAGGCCGGTGACCAGGCCCGCCACCGCCAGCAACCAGGCCGGGGCCAGCATCAGCGGGCTCGGCTTCTGCATCTCCTCCACCGGCGCCGAAATCCCGCCGCCCGACGCGTGCGTCGACGGCTTCGTGCCGAACGCCGCATGCATCAGATACAGCGAGTACGCGACGGTGAGGATCGACCCGACGACCAGACCGATCGCCGTGAACACGCCCGGCATGCCGCGCAGCGGATCCGCCTGCAGCACCGAATCGAGCGCGGCCTCCTTGGCCACGAACCCGAACAACGGCGGCACGCCCGCCATCGACGCCGCCGCCAGGCCCGCGATGATGAGCATCTGCGGGCGGCGCGCGCCGAGCCCCGACAACTGCCGCACGTCGCGGGTGCCGGTGGTGTGGTCGATCGCGCCGACGATCATGAACAGCGTCGCCTTGAACATCGCGTGGCCCAGCGTCAGCGCCAGCGCCGCGAGCATCGCCGCGCGCGTGCCGATCGACGTCACCGTGATGATGAAGCCCAGCTGCGACACCGTGCCGTACGCCAGCACCAGCTTCAGGTCCTTCTGCCGCAGCGCCATCCAGCCCGCCATCACCATGGTCACCAGGCCCAGCGGGATGATCGCCAGGTGCCACGTGGTGGTGGCGCCGAACGTCGGGGACAGGCGGGCGACCAGGAAGACGCCGGCCTTCACCATCGCCGCGGAATGCAGGAACGCCGACACCGGCGTCGGCGCCGCCATCGCGCCGGGCAGCCAGAAGTGGAACGGGGCGATCGCCGACTTGGTCAGCGCGCCGAGGACCAGCAGCACCACGGCCGTGGCGATCGCCGGGGCGTGCAGCTGCTCGTACGTCAGCGCACCCGGCGCCGTCAGCGCGGAGAACTCCCAATGCCCGGTGGTGTGGCCCATGAGGATGATGCCCACGAGCATCACCAGGCCGCCGAACGTGGTCACCAGCAGCGCCTGCCCCGCGGACCTGCGCGACGACGCGCGCTCGGCGTAATAGCCGACCAACAGGAACGACAGCACGGACGTGATCTCCCAGAACACGTACATGAGCAGCATGTTGTCGGCCACGACCAAGCCGTACATGGCGGCCGCGAACAGCACCATCTGGGCGGCGAACGAGCCCAGGCGGCGGCGTTGGCCGGGCGGCGGGTCATGGAAGTAGCCGGCGCAGTACACCAGGACGAGAACGCCGACCGTCAGCACCAGAGTGCCGAACAGCGATTCCAGCGGTCCCAGCCGAAGCACGATGTCCAGGTGGACGGCGGGCATCCACTGGATCTGCTCGACGGGGATCGGGTGCGCGGTGCCGGATTCGCCCAGCGCATGGCGCACCAGATGAGAGCCGGTCCACGCGGCACCAGCCGCGAGAGGAAGGGCGAGGAGCGTGAATCCGCGCCTGCCCAGCCGGCGAATCGTCCAAGGTGCCAGCGTCGCGGTGGCGATGAGGAGGCACAGGAGGACGGTCACCCCACCAATAATGCTGAAAAGGAGTACATGTCCGCAACAGCGATCACCCTCGGCGAACGCCGAGGGTGATCATGGGGGCCCTTGGTGGGGCGGGGAAATCCGGGATGCGCCGCGGATCACCCGTGCAGGCGGTTGGCCGCGCACGTCATCGCGGTCATGGTCGCCGCCTCCGGGGTGGTGCCGAAGCCCATCGCCCAGACGGAGCTGTTGTTGTGCGTCGCGTACAGGAACGTCGCGGTCGCCTCGAAGATCTCGAACTGGTGGAACTCGAGGATCTCGACGCGGTAGCCGGAGTCCGCCATCAGGTTGGTCACGGCGGACACGGGGCCCATCGCGGTGACCTCGCGGAAGTCGGTGCGCTCGGCGTCGGTGCCGCGGTTGGTGGTGACGGTCGCACGGTACGTGGAGCGGCCCGCCAGGCCCTTGGTGGCGGTGAACTCGCGGATGGCCAGCGAGCCGCTGGTCGGCGAGTAGGTGGTCATGAACGTGCGCCAGTCCATGCCGCGCGCCTCCTGGCGCAGGCCGCGGGGCAGGCGGTGGCCGAAGCGCGCGCGGAAGGGGTCCTCGGTGAACGTGCGGGTGGTCGCGTCCGCCTTGGCGGAGGGACGCTTCCCGCTATACGTCATCGTGGTGGAAGTGTTCTTGTGCGTGCGGGTGGTGAACATTCAGAGTGGTCCTTCGGTGAGGTCCGGGAATGATCCCGGTGAGAAGAAGTGTGGTGGACCGACCCATGGATGCGTGGGTGCGTAGCGGCCAGAGACCCCGTGTGGAGGGGTCAGTCCATGCCTCCACCGGGGTTCGTAGCCTCGGCTACTCGCCTAAGTCGAATGTTCTTCTGCATGTCGGCCACC
>NZ_DURI01000310.1 GCF_012837295.1 Corynebacterium sp.
AGGGGTCGTCGCCTTGTCCCCGTTGGGGGATGGGGCGGCGGCCTTCGTCGTTTGTGTGTGGAGCTGTTGTTGGTGTCGTTGCCCCTTGTGTGGGGTGCGGCACCGACAACAGCTCCATTCGCATTTTCGGTGACGTTTAGCATTCGCTTTTGCACGACCTGAGCACCGTGGATCAATTCACGCCAACGATTCGATATGAGTCCGCAATTTGTCCAGCGCATCCCGAATGACGGATTCACGCTTGCAGAACCCGAATCGCGCGAGATTGACCCACCTCGGGTCATCGACGTCATCGACGAAGGCCGGCACGGGGATGGCGGCGACGCCGACCGTCTCCGGCAGCGCCCGGCACGTCTCCATGGCGGTGCCCAGTCCCAGCGGAGAGACGTCGGCGACGACGAAGTATCCTCCGTCGGCGCCGTGCACCTCGAGGCCGAGCTCGCGAAGCCCGGCCACCAACACGTCGCGATTCGACTCAAGGCGGCGGGCCATGTCGTCGACCCAGTCACCGCATTCGTCGAGTCCCCGCGCCACCGCCGGCTGCACGTGCGTCACGCCGACGTAGCTGAGGAACTGCTTCGCGGTGGTCACGGCCGAGACGATCTCCGGGCACCCCAAAACCCACCCGGTCTTCCAGCCCGTGACGTTGAACGTCTTCGCGGCGGAGGACACGACCACGCACCGGTCGCGCATGACCGGGACGTCGGCGATGGAGCGGTGCGGGTGGCCGTCGTAAAGCAACCGTTCGTAGACCTCGTCGGCCAGGACGATGGCGCCGACCCGGCGAGCCTCGGCGGCGACGGCCTCGAGTTCGGCATCGGTGAAGATGGTGCCCGTCGGGTTGTGGGGAGTGTTGATGATGATCATCGCGGTATCGTCGCGGACCGCCTCGCGCAACGCCGCGAGGTCGAGCCGCCACCCGTCGGGCCCTGAGACGAGGGGCGCCGTCGTCCACTCGGCGCCGGCCAGCGTCACCGCGGCGCGGTAGGAGTCGTAGAACGGCTCGATGAGCACGACGTGCGCCCCGGGTTCGACCAGCCCGAGCACGGCCGCCGTGATCCCCTCGGTGGCGCCGACGGTCACCAGGCACTCGGTATCCGGATCCCAGCGTTGGCCCAGGCGCCGATCGCGGTCCTCGCAGATCGCGCGGCGCAGCGTCGCCGTGCCGCGCCCCGGCGCGTACTGGTTCTCGCCGCGCTCGATGGCCGCGATGGCCTCGTCGAGCATGACCCGGGGGCCGTCGCTGTCCGGGTATCCCTGGCCCAGGTTGATCGCGCCCGTGGAGGCCGCCAGGCGGCTCATGGTGGCGAAAATCGTCTCGCCCAAAGGCCGCAGGCGGCGCACGGTGGGGTCGGCGGTCGGGGGCGGCGTGGACGCGGGCGCGTCCGTGGGGTCGGTGCTCATGGATACGACGGTAGGCGATTCAATGCGGCCGCGTGGCCGGCGCACGGGGCGGTCGGCGGCGGTGCGATCCGCGCGTGCTGGCACAATGTGCGGCATGAGTGAACCGATTTCGGGCTTCGACGCGCGCCCCGGCTACGACCCCGCCAGCGAGGGCTTCACGCCCGTGACCACGGACGAGGGCAAGTTGCGCCAGCTCATCGATTACCTGGAGGAGCACGTGTCCGCGTATCGCGATCGCGCGGCGGTCCCGTGGTCGGCGGCGCCCGAGGAGGTCGCGGCCGCCCGCGCCGCGGCCAACGACCGGATGGCGAGGCTTCCCGACGCCATCGTCCACGCCTCGATGCTCGTGCTCGGCGCCGGCGTCGACCACACGCTGCCGTTCGTGGCATTCGGCGGCGCGGGCTGCGACATTTCCGATCACGACGCGGGCGGCGTTCCCGTCCGCGTGTTCGTGCCGCAGTCGCCGACGGGCGCCGTGGTCGTCGCGGCCCATGGCGGTGCGTGGTGGATGGGCGACGGCACCGCTCGCGACGGCTCCTTCGGCCCGGATTGCGCGGCGCTGGCCCAGCGGTCGGGTGCCGTGGTCGTCGACGTCGACGTCCGGCTGGCCCCGGAGCACCCCATGCCCGCCGCGGCGGAGGACATCGCCGCCGCCGTCCGCTGGGTGCGCACGGGCCGGTCGCCGCAGATCGCCGCGGATGCCCCGGTGGTCCTGTGGGGCCGGTCCTCGGGGGCGCACGCGGCCGTAATCGCGGCCGGTTTGCTTGACGACGCCGGCGTGGACATCGCCTCCGTCGCCTTGACGGCGCCGTCGCTGGATCTGAGGGGGCGCTCGGCGGAGATGCTCACCGCCATCTTCGGCCACGCGGACGCGACCGATCCGGCCGTGTCCCCGGCGCTCGGCGACGTGGCGCGGTTGCCGCGGGTGCACGTGCAGCTCGGTTCGAAGGACGAGACGGTGGCGGGCGGGGACGTGGTCGTCGCCAAGCTGAGGGAGGCCGGGAAACCGGCGACGTCGTCGGAGTTCCTGTCGACCCATCTCGTCGCGGTGCCGGCGGTGCAGCGCGAGCGCATCACCGACCTGGCCCGCCACATCCTCGACGCCACGGGCACGGCCCGCGAGCTGCCGGGCGACCCGGCGGGGGAGTACGACAAGGACGCCATCGACCGGGCGAATGAGGAGTCCTGGGGCCGGTAGGCGCCGGTCGTGGGTGCTGTTCGGTGCGGGCCGGAAAAGGGGGAGGGGCCTAGAGCTCCAGCAGGTCGTACTTGGTGGCGCGGACGTCGTCGACGCGGTCGAGGTTGTCGCGCAGCAGCTGCCAATCGCCTTCCGGGATGGAGCGCTCGGCGTTGCGGCGGGTGCGCGACGACGGCGTCGCCCACGCGATCGGCACCGGGGTGATCTGGTCCCAGTGATCGCGGCCGCGGCGGTGCTTGCCGCCGACGGCGACGGAGGGCACGCGCGCGCCGATGGTGCGGGGCGTGCCCGACACCTTGGTCACGGTGCGCAGCGCCAGCGCACGGCGGGGCTCCGCGTGGTCGTCGGAGGCGGTGTCGACCAGCGCCATCAGCGTCATGGTGCGGGGATCGACCTCGGCGATCATCGCCGGCGCCAGGGGCCACGTGTCGTAGAGGTCCTGCGGGGTGCCCGTCGTCCCGGGCAGCGTCAGCGCCACCCACGCGCACATGGTGCCGAAGGTTATGGACAGGATGCCCAGGAACAGCCCCGCCCCGGACGTGCCCAGCAGCCACAGCGCGAGGCCGCCGCCGGCCCACAGCAGCACCGCCATGATGGCGGCGGACAGGCGCAGGCGCTTGCCGTCGCGGAAGTACTCGTTGTTGGCGGTGTTGTGGGCTTCGTCGACGGTGAAGTCGAAGCTCATCGGGTGGGTCCTCTCTGGGGTGTGCGGCGCGGTCGTCTACAGCGTATCGCCGGGCAGCGACGGGCCGAGCAGCTCGTCGGCGTCGGCGATGCGGTAGGCGTAGCCCTGCTCGGCGAGGAAGCGCTGGCGGTGGGCGGCGTACTCGGTGTCGAGGGTGTCGCGGGCGACGACGGAGTAGAAGATCGCGCCGCCGCCGTCGGCCTTGGGGCGCAGCAGGCGGCCCAGGCGCTGGGCCTCCTCCTGGCGGGAACCGAAGGTGCCGGAGACCTGGACGGCGACGGCGGCCTCGGGCAGGTCGATGGAGAAGTTCGCCACCTTCGACACGACGAGCGTGGTCAGCTCGCCGGTGCGGAAGGCGTCGAAAAGCTCCTCCCTGCGCTTGTTCGGCGTCTTGCCGTCGATCACCGGCGCATCCAGCGCCTGCCCCAGCTCTTCGAGCTGGTCCAGGTAGGCGCCGATGACCAGGGTCGGCTCGCCGGGGTGGCGGTCCAGGAGCTTTTCGACGACCGGGATCTTCGTCGGAGACGTCGCCGCGAGCCGGTAGCGGTCCGCCGCCTCGGCGGTGGCGTAGACCATCCGCTCGGATTCGGTGAGGGTGACGCGGACCTCGATGCACTCCGCCGGGGCGATCCAGCCCTGCGCCTCGATGTCCTTCCACGGCGCGTCGTAGCGCTTCGGGCCGATGAGGCTGAACACGTCGCCTTCGCGGCCGTCCTCGCGCACGAGAGTGGCGGTCAGGCCCAGGCGGCGGCGGGACTGCAGGTCGGCGCTCATGCGGAACACCGGCGCGGGCAGCAGGTGCACCTCGTCGTAGATGATCAGTCCCCAGTCGCGGGAGTCGAACAGCTCCAGGGCGCGGAACTCGCCCTTCGTCTTGCGGGTGACCACCTGGTACGTCGCGATGGTCACCGGGCGGATCTCCTTGCGCTCGCCGGAGTACTCGCCGATCTCGTCCTCGGTCAGGGAGGTGCGGCGCAGCAGCTCGTCGCGCCACTGGCGGCCTGCGACGGTGTTGGTGACCAGGATCAGCGTCGTGCGGTTGGCGTCGACCATCGCGGCCGCGCCGACGATGGTCTTGCCCGCGCCGCAGGGCAGGACGACGACGCCGGAACCGCCCTCGCGGAAGGAATCGGCCGCGTGGCGCTGGTAGTCGCGCAGCTCCCACTCGTCGTGCTCGCCGACCCACGCGATGTCGTGGGCCTCGCCGTCGACGTATCCGGCGGTGTCGCCGGCCGGCCAGCCGACCTTGAGCAGCTCCTGCTTGATGCGGCCGCGCTCGGAGGGGTGGACGGTCCACGTGTCGGCGTCGATCTCCTCGCCGAGCATGGGGCGGATCTTCTTGTGGCGGGTGATCTCCGCCAGCACCGCCGGGTCCTTCGATTCCAGCACCAGGCCGTGGGCGGGGTGCTTAGACAGCGTGAGCCGGCCGTAGCGGTCCATGGTCTCCGCGACGTCGATGAGCAGCGCCTGCGGCACCGGGAACCGCGAGTACTTCTCCAACACGTCGACGACCTGTTCAGCGTCGTGCCCGGCCGCGCGGGCGTTCCACAGGGCCAGCGGCGTGATCCGGTAGGTGTGGATGTGCTCCGGGGCCCGTTCCAGCTCGGCGAAGGGCGCCAGCGCCGCGCGGGCGGCGCCGGCGTCGTCATGGTCGATCTCGAGGAGCACCGTCTTGTCGGACTGGACGATGAGGGGGCCGTCTCCGAAGGACACGGGGCATCACCACTGCTTCCGGTTGGGGAACGTCGCGGAATCCGGCCGTCCGGGCCGAATCGCGCCAAAACCCCATTATGACCCCGCGGGCGTCACGCGTCGAGGACGACCTCCGTCACCCGGTGCAGCAGGAAGCGCAGCACCTGCCCCGTCGCCGGATCCACGGCGTCGACCTGGCCGCCCGACACGGTCACGGGGCGGACGCGGCGACGGCCGGCGCGGCCGTTGCGGTCGACGAACCCGATGGTCACGTCGAGGCCCGAGCGCGCCGCGCGATGCAGGAGCGCCTGGGCGGCCGCGCCGGTGGCCGGGTCGTCGTCCATGTCGATGCGGGTGCCGTCGCCGGAGTCGGCCGCCCGGTCGCCGGCCTGGATGGACTGCAGCGCCTGGCTGACCCGCCCGTCGTCGGCGCGCATCGCGGGAGCGGGCCGCCGCGGGGCCTCCGGCACGCGGAAGCGCTCCGGGCGCAGATCGAGGGCGGCGCCGGAGGGGTCCTCCGCGATGGCGGCCAACCCGGAGTCGCGCAATGCGGCGATCATCGCCGGCGGCGTGACCTGCGCGATGGCCACCGTGTCGGCCAACCGGCGCAGCCCGATGCGTTCGGCCACCGGGTCGGCCAGCACCTGCGCGAGCAGGGCCGGATCCTCGCAGCGCAGGTAGGCCCCGGCGGGACCGCCGCGCAAACGGCCGTGGCGGCGGGCGACGTCGTCGATGAGGTACGTCACCGACTGCGGCACCTCGCCCATCGCGCGATCCGCCAGGAACCCGTGGAGGTCCGCGGCGGTCGTCCCCGCGTCGAGGGCGCGGCGCACCGACTCCTCGGAGATGCGGTGGACGCTGGCCAGGCCCGGGGACTCCAGATCGGTGAAGGACTCGAGCTTCTCCAGGAAGGCGCCGTCGGCGGGGCCCGGCACGAGCAGCGTCAGGTCGGCCTGCACGATGAACTGCGTCGCCGGCTTCGGCAACGACGACGCCAGGGAGTCGGCCAGATCGGCGTCGTCGTCACGCTCGCCCGAATCACCCGCGGCCGCCCGGCCCGCCGCGGAGGCCCCGGCCCCGATGACCGACCCCGCGCCGCCGCCCACGGGCACGGCCAGGCCGAGAACCGCGAACTCGGAGAGCATC
>NZ_DURI01000311.1 GCF_012837295.1 Corynebacterium sp.
CCAGCTCGTCGTCCAGCACGTGGGCGACCTGCAGCAGCGCGGAGCCGCCGCCTGCGACGATGCCCTCCTCGACGGCCGCCTTGGCGTTGCGCACGGCGTCCTCGATGCGGTGCTTGCGCTCCTTCAGCTCCACCTCGGTGGCGGCACCGGCCTTGATGACGGCGACGCCGCCGGCCAGCTTCGCCAGGCGCTCCTGCAGCTTCTCGCGGTCGTAGTCCGAGTCGGAGTTGTCCAGCTCGGCGCGGATCTGGTTGACGCGGCCCTCGATGGAGGTCTGCGCACCGGCGCCCTCGACGATGGTGGTGTCGTCCTTGGTGACGACGACCTTGCGGGCGCGGCCCAGCAGCGGCAGATCGGCGGTCTCCAGGGACAGGCCGACCTCCTCGGAGATGACCTGGCCATCGGTGAGGATGGCGATGTCCTGCAGCATGGCCTTGCGGCGGTCGCCGAAGCCCGGGGCCTTGACGGCGACGGACTTGAAGGTGCCGCGGATCTTGTTCACGACCAGGGTCGACAGGGCCTCGCCCTCGACGTCCTCGGCGATGATCAGCAGCGGCTTGCCGGACTGCATGACCTTCTCCAGCAGCGGCAGCAGGTCCTTGATGTTGGAGATCTTCGCGGAGACCAGGAGGATGTACGGATCCTCCAGGACGGCCTCCTGGCGCTCCAGGTCGGTGGCCATGTAGCCCGAGATGTAGCCCTTGTCGAAGCGCATGCCCTCGGTCAGCTCGAGGTCCAGGCCGAAGGTGTTGGCCTCCTCGACGGTGATGACGCCTTCCTTGCCGACCTTGTCCATCGCGGTGGCGATGAGCTCGCCGATGGCCGGGTCGCCGGCGGAGATGCCGGCGGTGGCGGCGATCTGGTCCTTGGTCTCGATGTCCTTGGCGGTGGCCAGCAGCTCGGCGGTGACGGCCTCGACGGCCTTCTCGATGCCGCGCTTGATGCCCATCGGGTTCGAACCGGCCGCGACGTTGCGCAGGCCCTCGGACACGAGCGACTGGGCGAGGACGGTGGCGGTGGTGGTGCCGTCGCCGGCGACGTCGTCGGTCTTCTTGGCGACCTCCTTCACCAGCTCCGCGCCGATCTTCTCGTAGGGGTCCTCGAGCTCGATCTCACGGGCGATGGACACGCCGTCGTTGGTGATGAGCGGGGCGCCCCACTTGCGCTCCAGGACGACGTTGCGGCCCTTGGGGCCGAGCGTCACCTTGACGGCGTCGGCCAGCGTGTTGAGGCCCTTTTCGAGGCCGCGGCGGGCCTCTTCGTCGAATGCAATGATCTTGGCCATGAGGCTGCGATCCTCCGTTGATGGTCGACGACACTTTGACGGTGCTGGCCCGGCGCCCGCGACGGCATGCGGCCGCGGTAAGTGTCACCCGCGGCCTCGACCGGCCCAGCTGTTTCATTTCACGTTCAAGTCACGTTGTTGGCACTTGCTCAACGCGAGTGCTAATCCCTGTTTCTAGCACTCGCCCCACCCGAGTGCAAGATTTGGCACGGGCGCGCAACTTTCGAACACGGCCCCGCGGAGCGCCCCGACCGATCCGGCGCCGCACCTATGCTGGCGCCCATGAGCGACACCGAGCTGAACAAGAGCGAGCTGAACCAGAACGCACCGCACGCCATCTCCCCCGATCTCGTCGCGGCGATCCGCGAGAAGGTCGCCGCCGATGGCGACGCCATCAAGAAGGAGCTGACGGATCTCGTCGCGTTCCCCTCGGTCCACGGTGAAGCGGACACGAAGGACGCCTGCCGGGGCGCGGCCGAGCTCGTCGTGAAGCAGTTCGCGGAGGCGGGCATCGAGCTCGAGTCGCACGAGACCGTCGACGGCTCGATCGCGCTGACGGGCCACGTGCCAGCGCCGGAGGGCCGCCCGACCGTTCTCCTCTATTCCCACTACGACGTCCAGCCCGCCGGCGACGTCGCCGCGTGGACCGCGGATCCGTGGACGCTGACCGAGCGCGACGGCCGTTGGTACGGGCGCGGCA
>NZ_DURI01000312.1 GCF_012837295.1 Corynebacterium sp.
CACGCGCAGGAACGGGCCGATGAGCACGAACTTGAAGAACTTGTACCAGGGGTTATTCACGGTCGCTAACTTTACCCTCAGCTTCGGCGCGCGCCAGATCAGCCGCGCCGATCATCCCCGCGTCGGCGCCGAGCCGGGCGACCTCGATGCGGGCGAGCGGGCGGTGGCCGGCACCGGTGATCTCCCGGGCGAACACCGCGCGGCTCCGGTCCAGGTATTGGTCGGCTGCCTGGGCGGCGCCACCGCCGAGGACGATCAGCTCGGGATCGAAGACGTCGGAGACCAGCGCCAGGGCCCGGCCGAGCCAGTCGGCGAAATCGCCGACTGCGGCCACCGCCAGGGGATCTCCGGTCTGCGCCGCGAGCATCACGTCGGAGCCGGTGGCGGTGCCGTCGATGCACGACTCGGCGAGCGTGCCATGGAACCGTCCGGTCGTGGCCAGCTCCCGTGCCGTCGCCGCCAGCGCGGTGCCCGAGCAATAGCGCTCCAGGCAGCCGCGCTTGCCGCAGGAGCAGGGGCGCCCGCCGGGCACGACCGTGAGGTGCCCGAACTCGGGGGCGGTGCCATAGGCGCCGCGGAAGATCTTTCCGCCGCTCATCATCGCGCCGCCGATGCCGGTGCCCAGGGCGAACAGGACCCAATCGCGCGCGCCGCGGGCGGCGCCGAAGCGGTATTCGCCCCACGCCGCGGAATTCGCGTCGTGCTCCAGGCTCACGGGGATCGGCAGCCGCTCCCCCAGCCGCGCGGCGACGTCGGCATCGCGCCACGGCAGGTGCGGCGCGAATCGCACCACGCGCCGTTCCGAATCCAGGAATCCGGCGACGGCGAGCCCGACGGCGACCGCATCGGGATGATCGACGAGCAGCTCGGCGGTCATCTCGACGATGCCGTCCTCGAGCGCCTCCGCCGTGCCGTTGGAGGACTTCTGCACCCGGTCGATCACCGCACCGTCGGCCGTGACCACCGCCGCGCGCAGGTGCGTGCCGCCGATGTCGAAGCTGATGGTCGGCCCCTCGGGCGTGGCTCGTGGCGGGATCGTCACGTGGGGCTCCTCATGGGTGGTGGCCGGGTCGGGCGGGGCCGAATCGGTGGCGCGGCAGGTCAGGGCAGCCGCGCTGGATCGGCGCGGAACCAGACAAGAATATCCCCCCAGCCGGACTCCCACGTATCCGGAGGCGTCACCCGCACCTTCTCCTGCTCGCAGACCGACAGGATCGCGGGGGCCGGAAACCGCCTCGAATACCCGGCGACCTGGGCCACCACGCCCGCCGCAGTCGTCTCGACGCTGACGGCGGATTCGGGGAAATCGGCCGGATCCGCGCCGTCGTCAAGCAAAAACGCTTGACGACGGGCCGACTCGCGAGCCCCCTCGCCCACCTCGCCGGAATCGGCGCGCGACGCGCCGCCGTCGAACTCCGGGAACGCCAAAAGCAAGGGCGCGCGCACGCGCATGCGGTACAGGCGCGCACCGTCGCCGCCGACGCCGAGGTCCGCCATGGTCAGCCGGGGCCGCGGCGGGTCGGGCACGTCGTCGACCACCACGCCGATCCACGTCGCCAAGACGGCCACCCGGGGATCGACCGCGCCGCCGGTGCGCAGATGGACTCCCCCGGCCTCAACGATCCGCTGCCACGACTGCCCCCACGACCACAGCTCCTCCAGCATGCGGGCCCGGCGGGAACGGTCGCCGAAGACGTCCGGCATGGAGCGGTGCCTCTCCACGCGCGGATTGATCAGGTCCAGGATGTCCGCCAGCTGCGCCGGGCCCTGCACGCGCCGCAGCCACGACATCTGTCGGTCCGGGGTCGGGCCGATGCGCACGCCCGCCGGGGCGGCGCCCGCGATGGTCTGGGCCTTCGCCCACACCAGCAGCCGCTCCAGGCCCGCGAAGCCCGTCAGCGCCTCCAGCGCCGACCGGTCGGCGTTCATGCCTCGCAACAGCGCCACCGCATCGGCGACGGGATCCGGGCCGGCTTCCGCCCACTCCAGATCATCCGGCAGAAAGGTCTCCGGGGTGCGGTCGCCGGGGGCCCCGGGCACGAGCACGATCGGATGCCGGGGCGCCCGCGGCGGCTGGGGCATCCGGGGCATCTGCGGCGGCGGGGATTCCAGGGTCACTCAGGCAGGCCCTCGACGCGGCGCTTCAGCGACTTCAGCGCCGTGTCCACGATCCGGTGCTCGGCCTTGCGCCGCAACATGCCCAGCATGGGCACGGCGGTGACGATCTCGAGCTCGTACAGCACCTTCGTCGCCCCGCCGTCTGCCTCGGTGAGCACGTAACGGCCGGATTGCGACTTCTGCAGCTGCGACGACAGCAGCGACCAGCTCACGCCGTCGCCGACCCACTCGTAGGCGAGCTCGTAGACGTCCTTGAGCACGGTCTCCAGCGTGAACTTGGCGCGCTTGGGCCGCAGCGGACGATCGCCGGCCTCGGTGACCTCGGCCGCCGTGGTGCCGGTGGCCCACTCCGGGTAAGCGGGGACGTCGCCGATGACGTCGAGGATCCGCTCCCGAGGGGCGTTGATCAGGATCTGTCCCTGCGTTCGGTCGCTCATGCCCTCCGAGGTTACCTGCGGGGCCCGCCGCCTGCGAGGATCCGGCGAAGTCGGGCGCCCATGACCTCCCACGTCCAGTGCTCGACGACGTGCCGGCGGCCCTCCTCGCCCATGTGCCGGGCTTTTGCGGGGTCGGCGCACACGCCGATGACCGCTCGTGCAAGTGCCGGCACGTCGCGGCCGTCGACGACGACCCCGGTTACGCCGTCGACGACCGTTTCCGGCGCGCCCCCGGAGTCACCGGCGATGACGGGCACGCCGCAGGCCTGCGCCTCCAGGTACACGATGCCCAGGCCCTCCACGTCCAGCCCCCGGCCGCGCGTGCGGGCGGGCATGGCGAAGACGGTGGCCGCGTTGAAGTGGTCGGGCAGCTCGTCGTAGGGCACGGAACCGGTGAAAATCACGTGGCCGGCAACGCCCGTGGACGCGGCGAGTTCGCGCAGCGTCTTCTCGTGGGGGCCGGCGCCAACGATCATCAGGCGGGCGTCGGGCAGCTGGTCGAGCACGGCGGGCATGGCCGCGATCAAGGAGTCCTGGCCCTTGCGCGCCACCAACCGGGAAATGCAGACGATCAGCGGCTGATCGGGGGCGATGCCGTGGCGGTCCCGGATGCGCGCGCCGGCGTCGGAATCCGGGCGGAACCGGTCGACGTCGACGCCCGAAGGCAGCCGCTCGAACGCGGTGCGCGGGCCGAACGCCGCGGCGAAGCGATTGCGCGTGTACTTGGAAATGTAGGTGACCACGTCCGAGCCGTCGCCGATGATCCGCAGCGCGCGGCGCGACACCGGCAGCATCGACCAACCGACCTCGTGTCCGTGCGTGGTGGAGATGATCCGGCGGGCGCCCGCCCGGCGGCACGCGCGCGCCAGCAGCCCCATCGGGGCCGCCGCGCCGAACCACACGACGTCGATGCCCTCGTCCCGGATGATCCGCGCCGCCGCCCGCGCCACATGGGGCAACGGCAGCAGCACCCGGTCGCGCAGGCGATGCACCCGATACGGCAGCGCCGCATCATGCTCGCGAGTGGCCGCCCCCGGAATCCGCGTCGACGCCAGCACCGTCAGGGAATCCGGCTCGAGCGTGTCGCAGAAGTCCCGCAGATACGACTCGATGCCGCCCTGGCGGGGAGGGAAATCGTTGGTGATGAGGAGGACGCGGCTGCGCCCGCCACGCGGGCCGTCGCCAAGCGAACCCGCGGTCCCCCGCCCCGGAACGACCATGCCCGAACGACCGGCCCGCGCCAACGGGTCAGTAGCGGACGGCGCCCATGTACGGGCCGCCCTGCTCGATCGGCACGACCTGGACCGGCACGCCGTACGTGGAGGCGTGGATGATCATGCCGTTGCCCACGTACATGCCCACGTGCGTGATGCCCTCGTAGAAGCCGATGAGGTCGCCCGGCTGCAGCTGATCGCGGCTCACCGGGGTGCCTCCCGCCAACTGCGCCTGCGACGTGCGCGGAATGGACTTGCCCAGCTGCTGGTACGCCCAGTACATCAGGCCCGAGCAGTCGAAGGCGTCCGGGCCGGCCGCACCCCACGAGTACGGGGAACCGACCTTGGTCATCGCGGCGTCGACCGCGCCCGAGGAACCGAGCAGCTCCCCCAGGCCCTCGGTGATCGGGTTGTCCTTGGCGCGCCAAGCGGCGAGCTCGGCCGGCGACAGCGAATCGACGCGGTCGCGGACCTCCTGCGTGCGGCGCTCCAACTCGCCCGACTTCTTCTCCAGCTCGCCGCGCTGACGCTCCAGGGCACCCAGCTGGACGCCCGCCGCCGCACGCGACGACGCCGCACGGGCGAACCCATCGGCGGCCTCGCGCTGGCGCTTGGACACCTCCGCCAGCGTGCCCTCCTTCTCGCGCGAAAGCCGGTTGACGTAGGACGAACGATCCAGCGCATCCTGCGCGTCGTTCGAGCCGATGACCGCGGTGATCGGATCCACCACGTCACCGCGCATGCGCTGGCGGGCGAAGCGGGAAATGTCCTCGCGCTGCCGGTCCAGCTCGCCGCGGGACGCCTCCGCCACGCGGGTCGCCTCCTCGACGTCGCCCTGCAGCTTGCGGACGAGCTCTTCCTGCTTCACGACGTCGCCGTCGAGACGCAACACGTCCTGCGAGTTTTCTTCGGCCTCGCGCGACAGCTTCTCCAGCTCGGTGATGATCCCGTCGGCGGTGAGCTCCTGGGCCGCGGCGGACGGGACGACGGCGACGGTGGCGGCGAGTGCTGCGGCCACGGTCGTGGACGCGATCAAACGGCGGAGGTGGGTCCTGCGGTGCTGCACGGTGCGGGAGGGCCTTTCGAAAAACGGGATTCCGGCGGAGTGCCGCGCGTGGGGCGCGATCCGGCGGGAATCTGCTGCATGCCCTGGTGGAGTGGGCATTCCGGGGTGAACTTTAACAACCCTTTCGACCCCGGGCGAATCACTTCGGAGTGATTCCCGGAACACCCCACCTACTGCGTGACAGGCGATGCCGCCTGTGGCGGAAGTGACCGTCGGGCGCCCGTCGATCCCCCGATGAAAACTCCGGAAAAGCCGTGAGGCGGGGCCCCGTTCCCACGGGACCCCGCCTGAAACGGCAGGAAGTTGACTCGTTCTTCTACGGAGTCTGTTTCATTGTGCGGGGCCTTGACCGCGGCCCCGGTGCGGGAATGTGG
>NZ_DURI01000313.1 GCF_012837295.1 Corynebacterium sp.
AACAGCGCGTCCTCCACGAGCACGCCCGCCCCGGTCAGCGCGTTGAGCAGCGAGGACTTGCCGGCGTTGGTGTACCCGGCGATGGCGATGCGCGGCAGGTGCCCGGCCTTGCGGCGGGCGCGCTTGACCTCGCGGGAGGTCTTCATCCCCTCGAGTTCCCGGCGGATGCGCGCCATGTCCTGGCGCAGGCGCCGGCGGTCGGTCTCGATCTTCGTTTCACCGGGGCCGCGCAGGCCCACGCCGCCGTTCGAGCCGGCGCGGCCGCCCGCCTGGCGGGACAGCGAATGGCCCCAGCCGCGCAGTCGCGTGATCAGGTACTGCATCTGGGCCAGCGACACCTGCGCCTTGCCCTCCTTCGACTTCGCGTGCTGGGCGAAGATGTCCAGGATGAGCATGGTGCGGTCGATGACCTTGGCGTCGAGCTTGTCCTCCAGCGCGACCAGCTGGCCGGGCGAGAGCTCGCCGTCGGCGATGACGGTGTCGGCGCCGGTGGCTTTGACGATGTCCCTCAGCTCCGCGACCTTGCCGGACCCGATGTACGTGCCGGGGTCGGGCTTGTCTCGTCGCTGCAGCACGGATTCGAGGACCTCGGAGCCGGCGGTTTCGGCCAGCGCGGCGAGCTCTCCCATCGCGGCCTCGGCTTCGGCCAGGGTGCCCTGCGTCCACACGCCGAGCAGGATGACCCGTTCCAGGCGCAGCTGGCGGTACTCGACCTCGGTGATGTCCTCGGCGTCGGTGGTGTGCGTCGCGGCGCGGGTGAGGCGGCGCAGCGAGGACCGCGCCTCGAGGTCCATGTCGCCGACGGTGGGCCGCACGTCGCGGTCGACGGGCGTCTCGTCGGGGTAACTGTCGTTCATGGGGGTTTCAGTCATGTTCCGCCCATTGTCGCACGACCACCGGAAAAGCCCGTATCCCGGTCATTCGAGCGCGCCGCAGGCGCGCCCCGGCCGTCCGGGCCCCGGAAATCAGCACCTGCGGGTGAGCATGAGCGCGACGGGTCCCCGATCCCCCGCGCCGTTGCTTGACGACGAGCACGCGGACCCGTCCGCCGCCGCATGCGCGCAGCCGCCGCAGCCGCTCGACGGGCACGACGACACCATCCGCTCCCGGCGCAGCGATCCGGTGCGCTCGAGGTGTTCGATGGCCGCGTCCACGGTGGCCCGGGCCAGTCCGGTGCGGTCCGCGATGTCGGCGCGGGACACCGCCCCGTCCGCGATGGCGCCGCGCACGGCGGCGAGCGGGGTGGTCACGGGCACATGGGCGTCGTCACGCAATCGCGTGGTTCCGTGGCGGCGGGACTTGAACGGGAAGGCCGGGAACGGGCTCACAGGAACAGCCTCGCGATCTGGAAGACCGCGACGGCCAGCAGCCACGCGCCGACGAGCTGCGTGCCCAGGCCGAACATCGTCCACTTCAGGCCGATCTCGCGTTTCTGGGCGGCCAGCGTGGCCACGCACGGGGTGTAGGCGAGCAGGAAGATCATGAAGGCCCACACCGCGGCGAGACCGTGGCCGCCGGAGGCGCGATCGAAGTCGGCGCGGATGTTGTCCGCCAACGGGCTGGTGCGCTGTTCGTCGGCCCCGGCGTCGGTGACGTCCTCCACCGCGTAGGTCTGCGCCCACGTGGAAATCACCGCTTCCTTGGCCACGAAACCGGTCAGCAGCGTGCCCGTCAGCGACCACGACCCGAAGCCCGCGGGCTCGAACACCGGTGACACGGTTTCGGAGACCACGCCGTAGGCCGAATCGCGCGGGGGCAGGTTCTCGTCGGCGAAGGCGTAACCGGGGGCGGCGGGCACGGACATCAGCGCCCACACCGCGACGACGGTGACCACGATGATGCCGCCGGCGGTCTTCAGGAAGCCCTTCAGCCGCGTCCACGCCACGGACAGCGCCAGCCGCGGCATGGGCAGCTGGTAGCCGGGCAGGTCGATGACCAGCGGCTCCGACGGCATCGCGCGCCACAGCGTGTGCCGCAGCACCAGGCCGGTGAGCACGACCAGGCCGATGGAGACCAGGTACATGACGAACACGACCGTGCCCGCCGAGCCCGGGAAGAACACCGCGGCGAGCATGACGTACACCGTTAGGCGGGCGCTGCACGACGTGAACGGGATGAGCAGCGCCGTGAGGATCCGGTGGCGCGGATTGCCCAGCACGCGGGTCGCCGAAATCGCCGGGACGTTGCAGCCGAAGCCGACGATGAGCGGGATGAACGCCTTGCCGGGCAGGCCGATCGCGCGCATGACGCGGTCGGTGACCACCGCCGCGCGGGCCATGTAGCCGGAATCCTCCAGCACCGCCAGGCACAGGAACATCAGCGCCATGAGCGGTGCGAAGGTCAGCACCATGCCCACGCCTCCGATGAGGCCGTCGACGACCAGGCCCGTCGGCACCGGCCCACCGAGGCCGATCGCCGCCATGGCCGATCGCGTCCAGTCCGAGAACGGTCCGGTGACCAGCGTCTCCAGTCCGTCCTGCAGGGGCGCGGCGACCACGGTGGTGATCTGGAAGACCACCCACATCACGCCGAGGAACAGCAGAGGGCCCGCGAAGGGGTTGAGTGCCACGCGGTCGATGCGGTCGGACCAGGTCGGCTTCTCGCCCACGTGGGTGGTCGAGGCGGCGACGATGCGATCGATGAACGCGAACCGGGCCTCGTCGGCGGCGTCAAGATCTGCGGCGTCTCCCGGCCCGCCGGCGACGGGCCGGATGACGCGGGCGCACCCGGTCATGGCACCGGCGACGGCGACGCGGACCTGGTCGACGCCGGAGCGGCGACGCGGGTCGACGGCGACGACGGGCACGCCGAGGGCCTCCTGCATGGCGCCGGCGTCGACCTCGACGCCCTGGGCGGCGGCGACGTCGGTCTTGGTCAGCACGACGACGAGGCGGTACGGGTGCTCGGCGATCTCCGAGAAGAGGTACAGGCCGCGGGCGGGGGCGGTCGCGTCGACGGCGACGATGACCAGATCGGGTCGGTCCTCGACGCCGCGGCTGATCAGCATCTCGCGGGTGAGCTCCTCGTCGGGGCTCATCGCGTCGAGGGAGTACGCCCCGGGGAAATCGATGACGTCGTAAGTGACGTCACCGGCCTTCCAGGCGCCGCGACTGACCTCGACGGTGGTGCCCGGCCAGTTGCCCATCTGGGCTTTCGCGCCGGTCAGGGCGTTGAACAGCGTCGACTTGCCGGAGTTGGGGGCGCCCACCAGCCCGATCACCGGCGATCCCGTGGGCGCGGGCGATCCTCCCGCGCAGGCGTGGCAGCTGGGCGCGATGGCGATTTGCTTCGGCGCGGTGCGCCCCTCCCGCCCGTTGGCGGCGGTCACCGAGCTCACCGCAGGACGTCCATGAGCTCGAGCGTGGCGCGGTCGATGGCGTAGCGGGACGTGCCCGCCTTGATCACCCGTCCGCCGCCGGCGGTCTTCGGGCCGACGGTCACGCTCATGCCCGGCCGCAGGCCCAGCTGGGCGAGGCGGCGGCACAGGCGGGGTTCGGTGCGCGGGGCGGAGAGCACGACGGTCTGCCCCACGGCGACGTCGCACAGCCGCCGGTGCACGGGGGCGTCGGCGGCCGCCGGCTCCATCTCCCGCACGGTCGCTGCTCCCCCGCGCGCGCCGCGCGCCCGTCCGCCCATCACGCGAATGGCCATGGTGGCATTCCTCCCAGTGAACCCGGTCCGACGAGCCGGCCGCGTTCTTCCGGAGTGGAAAGCGCAGACTGGCTCAAACAACTAAGGTCAGCCTAGCCCTGGGCGATAGGCGAACGCTAGCCCCTTCGAGGCACGGCCGATGACGATTGCGTCACACGTCGTCACGCCCACGAACCCCGACGCTCGACCACCGCCGCTGCCTCGCCGCGCAGCCGCGCGAATCGGTTCCCGCAGCGCCCGGGACTAAGATGCATCACCATGACTTCCGACCTGAAGAGCATCGGCCTCGACTACCCGCGCTGGCAGGACGCCATCGAGGCGGCCATCGCCACCGAGCACCTGTCCGTGATCGGCGAGGTCCGCGGCGGGCAGCTCGTCCGCTTCGAGGACCCGTCGGGCGCGCGCTTGCACGTGCTGGGCGTCGAGCCGTTTTCCACGTTCGCCGGGTTCGCGGGACTGACGCAGGTCACGGCGCACGTCTCCGCGCTTGACGACGTCCTGGCGCTCATCGAGATCGTCGCCGACGATCCCTCGCACCCGAATTTCGACAAGGTCGTGGCCACCGCCACGTGCCACCTGGCGCAGTCGCCGCTGCTCGTCGACGAGGGCACCCAGACCTTCGAGCACGTGAACCTCGCGGCGCTGGGCATCGACGCCACCGTCGACGTCGACGCCGCCGCGTACGAGGCCCGCACCGGCGAGAAGCCCGGCGGAGTCCGCTTCACCGGCGCCGAGGCCGTGACGGGTGCGGCGGCCGGCACCAAGGCCCCGGATGCGTCGGCGACGCTGTCCGGCGTGGTCAACGCCGCGGTCAAGCGCGTCAACCGGCTCACCGGCCAGGAGTTCTGGGTGCTGCACTTGGACGTGCCGCTGCCCCTCGACGTACTCGTGTCCGCCGACGTCATCCCGGAGCCGCAGATCGGCACCGTCGTGTCCGGCGACTTCCTGCTCGTCGGCGAGGTCATCGCGCCCCAGGGCTGCGGCGACTCCTGCGGCGACGGCGGTTGCGGCTGCGGATCGGGCGGCTGCGGCGGCCACTAGGCCACGCCACCTCCGGCCTCTCGTCCGAGTCTCTCGTTCCGGGCCCTTCGTCCTGGGCCCCCGTTCCGGCGCCTAACGCCCTCCCTCATTCCCGGCCCTCAACTGAAGCTCGGCGACCACATCCGCCACTCCAGCACCACGGACGTGCAAGCTTCGGAACTCCGCACTGCGGTGTCGTTTCCGCTGCATTCTTGCTCGGCGTGTCGCGATTCCATCGGCGTGTCGTGCAGCGGAAACGACGGGTCAGCGCAGAATTCTTCCGGCCCCATGCGGCCGCCGGCCCGGATCAAACCAATGACGAGCCGGCTGTTCGATTGCCCGAATCGGATCCCTCAGCGGCGCAGCGCGGACAGCTCGATCTCGCCGCGGGCGACCAGCCTCGACGGGCCGGTGAGAATCGACGTCGACTCGGTGACCTCCACGGTCACGGTGCCGCCGGGCACGTGGACGTCGACGACGCCGGTGCCCCGCCCAGCATCGGCCAGCGCGGACACGGCGGCCGCGACGGTTCCGGTGCCGCAGGAACGGGTCTCCCCCACGCCGCGCTCGATGACGCGCATGTGGACGTCGCCGGAATCCTCCAACGGCGTGAGGATCTCCAGATTCACCCCGTCCGGGAACATCTCGGCGTCGACGTCGGGAACGCCGGCCAGATTCAGCTGAGCCAGGCCCTCCGCGTCGAGCCCCGGCAGCACGCACGCCAGATGCGGGTTGCCCATGTCGACGCCGACGCCCGCGTACCGGCCCTCCCCCAGAAACGCCGTCGCCGCCCCCAGCACCACGGGCGCGCCCATGTCGACGGACACGGTGGCGCGGGTGGACGAGACGTCGTGAAGCGACACGACCTTGACCCCCGCGCGCGTGCCCACGCGAAGCGCCGACATCTCCTCGGCCAAGCCCGCCGCGAACAGGTGATGGGCGAATACGCGGACCCCGTTGCCGCACATCTCGGCGATGGAGCCGTCGGCGTTGCGGTAGTCCATGAACCAGTCGTCGGCGCGGACCTCGTCGGCCGCGCCGGCGCGGGGCAGCGCGGCGAGCACGCCCGCATCGACCAGCGCCCCTGCGCGGGCCACCCGCAGCAGACCATCCCCGCCCACGCCCGCACGGCGGTCGCACAGCGCGGCGACGAGGCGATCGGTCAATTCCACGTCGACGGCGGCGTCGTCGACGATGACGAAGTCGTTCTCCGTGCCGTGCCCCTTGACGAAGGCGAGCGTGCCCGACGACGGCATCACGTCGGCGGTGCGCGCCCCGGCGGCGTGCGATCCATGCGTGTTCGAGCTCATCGCCCGAATGTTACGCGCCCGATGTTGCCGTCACGTTAACGCGGCCAGCGCCTGCTCCCGCACCGCGTTCTGCCCGGTACCGGCGGCGTCGAGCCACGTCACGCGGGGATCGCGCTGGAACCACGACTTTTGGCGGCGCACGTAGCGGCGCGTGCCCGTGATGGTGCGCTCGACGGCCTCGGCGAGGTCGTATTCGCCGTCGAGATGCGCCAGCACCTGCGCGTATCCGATCGCCCGAGAGGCGGTGACGCCGTCGCGGAGCCCCTGGCCGAGCAGCACGTCGACCTCCTCCATGAGGCCGCGCTCGAACATCAGACGGGTGCGGCGCTCGATGCGCTCGTTGAGCCAGTCCGCCTCGGTGCCCAGCCCGAGGATCCGCGTGCCCCACCGCGGCGGCGCGTCGATCGGCGGCTTCGACGCCCCGAATGGTTCGCCGGTCAGCTCGATGACCTCCAGGGCCCGCACGATGCGCCTCGGGTCGCGCCGCTCGATGATCGCGGCCGCGGCCGGGTCGACGGTGGCCAGGTGGTCATGGAGCTTTTCGACGCCCACCGCATCCTGCTTGGCCTCCCACTTGGCACGGACGGCGGCATCGGTCGGCGGGAAACGCCAATCGTCGACGAGCGCCTGGACGTAGAGCATGGATCCGCCCACGAGGATGGGGACGTTGCCGCGCGCCATGATCGCCTCGACGTCGGCGACGGCCTCCTCCTGGTACGTGGCCACCGACGCGGGCTCGGAGACGTCGAGGACGTCGAGCTGGTGGTGCGGGATGCCGCGGCGCTCCTCCACCGTCAGCTTCGCGGTGCCGATGTCCATCCCCCGGTAGAGCTGCATGGAGTCGACGTTGACGATCTCCCCGCCGAATTCCTCCGCCAACGCCAGCCCGAGATCGGACTTGCCGGACGCCGTCGGGCCGATGACGGCGATGGGCGTCACGCCCCCGTCGCCGCTCTTGTTCCCGTTCACGCTCAAGCCTCCCACTCCCATTCCGCCACGTGGTAGCCGACGCCGTGCGGCGCACCCCGATACGTCTCCCGGGCGCTGAACGACCGGGCGTCGAGGCTCAGCTCGGCGCCGAAGGCGGCCAGGTCCTGCCACACGCCCATCGTGTGCAACCCCACCGAATCGCACAGCGCCGGCCCGAACTCGCCGAAGGGGTCGTGGCCGGGGTCGGGGTCGTCGCCGGGGTCGTCGCCGAACCTGCCCTCCGCGATGGCGGCGCAGACGTCGTCGATGGGTGCGGACTCCGGCAACAGCGTCAGCGGCGCACGGGCGGTCAGCGCCGACGGGCCTTCGGCGACGACGATGATCGGGGGACCGCCCTCGTCACCGTCTGCGTCCATCTCCGCGCCGCCATCGCCGATCTCGAACGGGTCCGGGAACTGCGCGGCGACGTCGACGTGCTCGGGGTCCAGCCCCGACTCCTGCACCACCCAACGGGCCACGAGCTCCGGCAGATGTTGCCCGCCGCCGACCTCGACGTCCGCGCCCCAGGCGCGGAAGGAGCCGGCGTGGGACGTCGCAAAGCGATCATCCGGGCGACGAACGATGAGCGGGCGCGACCGTCCGGCCCCCGACCCCGCGCCATCGCCGAGCACCCGCCGGGCCGCGGACAGCACCGCGACCCGCACCTGCGCGGCCCCCTCATCGGCGCCGGACAGCTCCGGTACCAGCAAAGGCGCACCGGGGATGAGCAGGAGTCGTCGAGTCACGGCATCGAATCTACCCGGCCCGCGGCACCCGTCCGGCGACGGTTGCGGCGCGAGGGGCCGACGTTTGCGATACTCGATGGGAGGAATGTGATCCGGCAGCCGTGCCGCGCGGCTAAAGCACCGATTGGATAGAACCCATGACCGACAACACCCCCACCCCGAAGCCCGGCCCCCGCCCCGGCCCTCGCCCGGGAGGCATGCCCCGCCGCCCCGCGGCCGCGGGCACTCCGGCGCCGGCCCCGGTCGTCCCCCGCAAGACCGATCCCACCAAGTGGGGCCGCGTCGACGACGACGGAGCAGTGTGGGTCCGCACCGGCGACGGCGAGCGCCAGGTCGGATCGTGGCAGGCCGGCACCCCCGAGGAAGGGCTGGCGCACTACGGCGCCCGCTACGACGACCTGGCCACCGAGATCGAGCTGCTCGAGGCGCGCATCCAATCCCACCCGGAGGAGGCGGCCACCGTGCGCTCCTCCGCGGAGGAGCTGAAGGCGCAGCTGCCCGAGGCGGCCGTCGTCGGCGACCTGGAGGCCCTGGACAAGCGGCTGGCCGTGGTGCTGACCCATGCCGACGAGGCCGGCGAGAAGGCCAAGGCCGACAAGGCGCAGCGCCGCGCCGCGGCGATCGAGAAGAAGGAAAAGCTCGCCGCCGAGGCCGAGGACATCGCCGAAAACTCCGAGGACTGGAAGGTGGCGGGCGACCGCATCCGCACGATCCTCGACGAGTGGAAGCAGATCCGCGGCATCGACCGCAAGACCGACGACCAGCTGTGGAAGCGCTACTCCCGCGCCCGCGACTCGTTCAACCGGCGACGCGGCAGCCACTTCGCCGAGCTCGACCGCAACCGCGCATCGGCCCGCGCCGCGAAGGAGGCGCTCATCGAGGAGGCCGAGGCCCTGCAGCACTCGACCGACTGGGGCGGCACCGCCGCCGCCTACCGCGACCTGATGTCCCGGTGGAAGGAAGCCGGCCGGGCGCCGCGCGAGATCGACGACAAGCTGTGGAAGCGCTTCAAGGGCGCCCAGGACACGTTCTTCGCCGCCCGCAACGCCGTCAACGCCGAGCGCGACAAGGAATTCGAGGCCAACGCGGAGGCCAAGGAGGCGCTGCTCGCCGAGTACGACGACCGCATCCGCCCCGACAAGGACCTCGAGCATGCCCGCTCCGAGCTGCGCAAGCTCCAGGAGCGCTGGGAGGAGATCGGATACGTGCCCCGCGGCCGCGTCCGCGAGTTCGAGGACAAGATCGGCGCCCTCGAGCGCCGCGTCTCCGAGGCCGCCGACTCGCAGTGGCGCCGCACCGACCCCGAGGCCCAGGCCCGCGTGAAGCAGTTCGCCGACCGCGCCGCCGACTTCGAGGCCAAGGCCGCCGAGTTCGAGGCCGCCGGAAAGGCCAAGAAGGCCGAGGACGCCCGCGCCCAGGCCGCCCAGTGGCGCGAATGGGCCGACGCCGCCGAGCGCGCCCTCGAGGAGATGTAGCGTCCCCATGCCGCATGGCAGCGCCGAACCCCGCCGAGTCTCCGTGGTCACGGGCGCGGCGGGGTTTCTCGGTTCCCACCTGTGGCGCCTGATCGCGGCCCGCGGCGATGAGCTGCGGGTGCTGGTCCGACCCGGTGACGACCTGTCCGCCCTCGACGGGCTGCGGCTGACCGCCGTCCACGGCGACGCGCGATCCGCCGAGGACCTCGACCGTCTCTTCGCGGGGCTCTCCCCCGGCTCGCCTGATTCGCCCGTCTCCCCCGGTTCCTCCGGCGCTTCCGCCCACCCGCGGATCACCGTCCACCACCTGGCCAGCCGCATCACCATCGAGTCGCGGGTGGCACCGGAGGTCCGCGACGTCAACGTCGGCGGCACTCGGCAGGTCATCGATGCGTGCCGACGCCACGGCGCCGCCCGCCTGGTCTACGTCTCCTCGGTCCACGCCATCCCCGAGCCCGCCGACGCCTCCGATCCCATCGTGGAGCCGGCTGTCTTCGACCCCGACGCCGTGGTCGGCGGCTACGCGAAGACGAAGGCGGAGGCCACCCAACTGGTCCTCGACGCCGACGACGGGGAGCTGTCGACGGTCGTCGTCATGCCCTCGGGCATCGTCGGCCCGGGAGACCCCGGCGACGGCTACCTCACCGCCCTGGTCCGCGACATCGCCGACGGTTCCCTGACGTCCGACGTCGACGGCGGCTACGACTTCGTCGACGTCCGCGACGTCGCCGCCGGTTGCATCGAGGCGGCCGAACGGGGCCGCCCGGGGGCGTCGTACATCCTCACGGCGCGGCGAATGGACATGGCGGAGATCGTGCGGGTGTGCCGGTCGGCCGTCGGCAAGCGAACGCTGACGAGCGTGCTGCCCATGTGGTTCGCGCGCGGCGTCGCTCCCCTGGCCGAGGGCTGGTACCGGATGCTGCGGAAGCCGCCGCTGTTCACGTCCTACGCGCTGCACACTCTGCGCTCGCCCGGGGTGTTCCGCACCGACCGGGCGCGGGCGGACCTGGGGTGGAACCCGAAGGACCCCGCCGATTCGCTCCGCGACGTCGTCCGCGAACGGACGGGCGGCTGATCGGCGGGGTCCTCCCGGGGCCGGTGCCCGCTACTCGGACTGCTGGGCCTGCTGGGTTTGCTCGGTCTGGCCGGGCTTCTCGGTCTGATCAAGCTGCTCGGACGTCTGATCCGAGCCCTCCGCGGCCCGCTGCTCGCGGCGCCGCTTCGAGCGGTCGCGGCGATCGTCGACCATGGAGTCGACCTCGGTGCCGGTGTTGTCGATGAGGCCGGCTCGCAGGTACTGCTGCTGGGCGCGCAGCACGGGGTCCTCGTGGACCTCCTCGCGCCGGGCGGCGGCAAGCGCAGCCTGGAACGTCGACTTGCGGAACACCACGAAGCACATGGTGATGGCCATCGCAATGGAAAACGCGATGCCCAGGGCCAGGCCCCAGCCGATGCCCTCGGACGCCTCCGACGGCGGCCGCGACTGGCGCATCCACCCGGCGAACACCGAGTACACCGCCTGAATGCACGACACGGTCCACGTCACGAAGGCGACCACGGCCGAACGCGACAGGATCGTCGCGATGACCAGCAGAATGCCCACGAGCAAGATGATCGTGTACACCCGCTCCGGCACCATGGTGAAGTACTGGCGGGCGACGTCGGTGTCCAGCAGGACGTCGAAGCCGAGCACGCTGCCCGAATGCGGGGCGAAGAACGTGAAGATCAACCCGACCAGCAGCACGCCCATGGGCACCACCTGCCGGCCCAGCTGGATTTCGCCGCTGGCCTTCCGCTCCGCCGACCGCAGGTCCCCGCGGAACTCGGCGAGCTTGTCGCGCTCGCCGGGCCCCGCGTTCCCGCCGGCCGCCGCCGCGCCACCGCCCGGTGCCACGTTCTGGTCAGTCACAACCGCAACCCCTGTCCTGGTTCCTCGTCTGGTCCGCGGCCGACGCAGACGGCCGACCCACCGCGGGCAAGCCTAGTCCCACCCCGATCGGCGCGGTGGTCGGGGTATTGCCCGCCGCCCACATGTCGCCCGCCCGCGTCCGGCGATGGCCGGTGACGCCGGAGTCGGCGATGAGGAAGTGCGGCGCCGACTCGGTCACGGTGACGGTGACGAAATCGCCGGGACGGATCTCGCCGTCGATGTCGGGGCGGTCGGCGTCGTCAAGCGAATCCGTGCCCGGCCCCGCGCCCGCCGCAACCGGCGCGAAGTGGACCAGCCGTCCATCGATCGCGCGGCCCGACATGCGGAGGGTCTCGGCGTTCTTCTTGCCGTCGCCGGCGGTGACCAGCAACTCGAGCGTGCGGCCGACCTGCTTGGCGTTCTCCTCTTCGCTGATGCGCTCCTGCAGCGCGATGAGGCGGCCGTAGCGTTCCTTGACCACCGCCGGCGGCACCTGGTCCGGCATGTCCGCTGCCGGGGTGCCCGGGCGCGGCGAGTACTGGAAGGTGAAGGCCGAGGTGAACCGGGCGCGCTCGACGACGTCGAGGGTCGCCTGGAAATCCTCCTCGGTCTCGCCGGGGAAGCCGACGATGATGTCGGTGGTGATCGCCGCATGCGGCATCCGCTCGCGGACCTTGTCCAGGATGCCCAGGAACTTCTTCGACCGGTAGGACCGGCGCATCTCCTTGAGCACCTTGTCCGAGCCCGACTGCAGCGGCATGTGCAGCTGCGGGGCGACGTTGGGGGTCTCGGCCATGGCATCGATGACGTCGTCGGTGAATTCCGCGGGGTGCGGCGAGGTGAAGCGCACGCGCTCCAGGCCCTCGACGTCGCCGCAGGCGCGCAGCAGCTTGGAGAACGCGCTGCGGTCGCGCTCGAGCTCGGGGTCGTCGAAATGCACGCCGTAGGCGTTGACGTTCTGCCCCAGCAGGGTCACCTCGGACACGCCCTGCTCCACCAGCGCCTGCACCTCGGCGAGGATGTCGCCCGGGCGGCGGTCGCGCTCCTTGCCGCGCAACGACGGCACGATGCAGAACGTGCAGGTGTTGTTGCAGCCCACGGACACCGACACCCAGCCCGCGTACGGCGACTCGCGCTTGGCCGGGAGCACCGACGGGAAGTCCTCCAGCGCGTCCTTGATCTCGACCTGCGCCTCGTGGTTGTGGGCGGCGCGCTCCAGCAGCGCGGGCAGCGAGCCGAGATTGTGGGTGCCGAAGACCACGTCGACCCACGGCGCCTTCTTCACCACGGTCGCCTTGTCCTTCTGCGCCAGGCAGCCGCCGACGGCGATCTGCATGCCCGGGTGCTCGTCCTTGATCGGCTTGAGCCGGCCCAGCGTGCCGTAGAGGCGGTTGTCGGCGTTCTCGCGCACGGCACAGGTGTTGAAGACCACCAGGTCCGGCCGCTCGCCTTCCGCGACGGCCGTGTAGCCGTTGTCCTCGAGCAGGCCGGACAGGCGCTCGGAGTCGTGGACGTTCATCTGGCAGCCGAACGTGCGCACCTCGTAGGTGCGGGGTCCGGGAGCCGCTCCGGGGGCGTTCGGGGTGGTGGGGCTGGTTTTGGGGCTGGCGTGCGTCACGCGGGAAAGGGTATCGCGACCGGGGGCGGGTTCCCCAATTGCCCGGGCGCCATCGCTTGACGACGGCCCGCCGCCGCACCCCGCGTCCGCATCGTCCGGCACGGCGGGGCCCGACCGTGCCCGGATTTCGGAGCACGATGCATGCGTTCACCCGAAACGGGCACACCAGGCCGGATCGGTTACCGGACAATTAACGAAACGGAAACACGATGTGGCGTTCGACTCTTTTATTCGCGAGTGTGGCCGGAGTAACTTCATTTTCATGACCGATACACATGCCGGCGGCGGCACCGCCATGATCCGGATGGAAGGCGTCGAGAAGTACTTCGACGATTTCCATGCGCTGAAGAACATCAACCTGGAGATTCCCCGCGGACAGGTCGTGGTCGTGCTCGGCCCGTCCGGGTCGGGCAAGTCCACCATGTGCCGGACCATCAATCGCCTGGACACCATCGAGGAAGGCGCCATCTACATCGACGGCGCGAAGCTTCCGGAGGAAGGCAAGCAGCTGGCGAAGCTGCGCGCCGACGTCGGCATGGTCTTCCAGTCCTTCAATCTCTTCTCTCACCTGACCATCCGGGACAACGTCACCCTGGCGCCCATGAAGGTGCGGAAGATGTCCAAGTCCGATGCCGAGAAACTGGCCATGGACCTCCTGGACCGGGTGGGAATCGCCGCCCAGGCCGACAAGTACCCGGCGCAGCTCTCCGGTGGCCAGCAGCAGCGCGTGGCCATCGCCCGGGCCCTGGCCATGAACCCCAAGGTGATGCTTTTCGATGAGCCGACGTCGGCGCTCGACCCCGAAATGGTCAACGAGGTCCTCGACGTCATGGCGTCGCTGGCCAAGGAGGGCATGACCATGGTGTGCGTGACCCACGAGATGGGCTTCGCGCGCAAGGCCGCGGACCGCATCCTGTTCATGGCCGACGGCGAAATCATCGAGGACACCGACCCCGACACCTTCTTCGACTCCCCCTCCACGGATCGCGCCCGGGACTTCCTGGGCAAGATCCTCGGGCATTAGGGGCGATGATGAGGCCGAACAATTTCCTTCTCCGGCGGGCTACCGTCGCCGTCACCGTGCTCGGCGCGGCCGCGGCGTTGGTGTCCTGCGGCTCGACCGAACCGCGCAGCGTCCTCGACGACATCGAGGGCGGCGAGGTGATCCTGGGCACCAAGTACGACCAGCCCGGACTTGGCCTGCGCCACCCCGACAAGTCGATGGCGGGCGTCGACGTCGACGTGGCCACGTACGTGGTCAATCACATCGCCGACGCCAACGGCTGGGCGCACCCGCAGATCACCTGGCGCGAGACCCCGTCGGTGCAGCGCGAGACGCTGATCAACAACGGCGAGGTCACCATGATCACCGCCACGTATTCCATCAACGCCGGCCGTGCGAAGGCCGTCGACTTCGGCGGCCCGTACCTGTTGACGAACCAGGCGCTCCTGGTCCGCGACGACGACCGGTCCCTCGATTCGCTCGAGGACCTCAATGCCGGCCGCAAACTGTGCTCGGTGACCGGGTCCACGTCGGCGCAGAAGATCAAGGACGCGTTGCCGGGCGTGCAGCTCCAGGAGTTCGACTCCTATTCGTCCTGCGTGGAGGCCCTGTACCGCGGCAAGGTCGACGCCTTGACCACGGACGCGACGATCCTGGCGGGCTACGCGGTGCAGTACGACGACGAACTGCGGGTCGTGCCCATGACGAAGCCGGATGGCGAGCCGTTCACCAACGAGCATTACGGCATCGGCCACGCCAAGGGCGATGAAGCGTCGACGGAGGCCATCAACGGGGCCCTGCGCGAGATGTACGAGTCCGGCGAGTTCCGCAGGATCCTCGAGCGCAATCTCGGCGACAACGCGGACACCGCGGGCGAAGACGCCATCGGCGACCTGTCCTTCCTGGAAGAAAGTTAGGGGGCTGGAGCACAATGAATCAATTGTGGACCGACGTCGGCCCCGCATTGCTGCCGGCGTTCTGGGTGACCATCAAGCTGACGTTCTTTTCCGCCGTCGGCTCGCTGATCCTGGGCACGATCCTCACGGCGATGCGCGTGAGCCCGGTGGGCATCCTGCGGTCGCTGGCCACGGGGTACATCGAGCTGCTGCGCAATACGCCGCTGACGTTGATCGTGCTGTTCTGTTCGATCGGCCTGTACCAGAATCTGGGCCTGGCGCTCGCCCCGGAAAACGACGACTTCATCGTCAACAACAATTTCTGGCTCGCAGTGCTGGGCTTCACGCTCTACACCGCGGCATTCGTGGCTGAGTCGCTGCGGTCGGGCATCAACACCGTGCCGTTCGGCCAGGCCGAGGCGGCGCGTTCGCTGGGACTGCCCTTCGGCCAGGTGTTTTCGAGGATCATTTTCCCGCAGGCCCTGCGGGCCGCGATCATCCCCCTGGGCAACACGTTCATCGCGTTGACCAAGAACACGACCATCGCGTCCATCATCGGCGTCGCGGAAGCGTCGCTGCTGATGAAGGAGACGCTGGAGAACAACGCCGATCTGCTGTTCCCGACCTTCGGGATCTTCGCGCTCGGCTTCGTGATCCTCACATTGCCCATGGGCCTGCTCTTCGGCCGGGCCGGACGGAAGTTGGCGGTGAAGCACTGATGAGCACTCGGGCAACCGTCCTGTACGACACCCCGGGCCCCCGGGGACGCAGGACAAATCTCATTCTGACGGCGGCCACCATCGTGGTCACGCTGGTCGCGGCCTGGTGGGTCGGTTCGACCCTGGCCGCCAACGGGCAGTTCGAGGCGGAGAAGTGGTCGCCGTTCCTCAATTCGACGACGTGGACGACGTATCTGCTGCCCGGCTTGTTCGGCACGCTGACGGCGGCTGCGCTGTCCATCGTGCTCGCGCTGGTCATCGGCGCCGCGCTCGGACTCGGTCGGCTGGCGGAGACCGCGTGGATCCGGTGGATTTGCGGAGTTCTCGTGGAGTTCTTCCGTGCGGTGCCGGTGCTGATCCTGATCATCTTCTCGTATCAGCTCTTCGCCCAGTACGCGGTCTTCCCGTCGGCGTTCCTGTCCTTCGCCGCAGTGGTCTTCGGCCTGACGCTGTACAACGGTTCGGTCATCGCCGAGATCCTGCGGTCGGGCATCATGTCGCTGCCGAAGGGCCAGACGGAGGCCGCCCTTGCCCTGGGCCTGACGCGCCAGCAGACGATGATCAAGATTCTGCTGCCGCAGGCCGTGGCGGCGATGCTGCCGGCGTTGATCGCGCAGATGGTCATCGCGCTGAAGGATTCGGCGCTGGGCTACACCATCGGCTACATCGAGGTGGTGCGCTCCGGCATCCAGTCGGCGTCGTACTACCGCAACTTCTTCGCGGCCCTCGTCGTCGTCGCGGCGATCATGTTCCTGATCAACTTCGCCTTGACCCGGGTGGCCCAGCGCATCGAGCATCAGCTCCGCGCCGGCCGTGCGCGCCGCAACATCGTGGCGGCGGTCCCGCACCAGCCCGATCAGGGGCTGGACACGAAGGACGAGGTCAACGTCGATTGGCACGATCCGGAGTACCAGGAAATCAAGAACCCCGGCGAATAGCCGACCCCGCCCCCGGCGCCCGCTATCCCGAACCCAGTTCGGAGTAGCGGGCGTCGAGTGCTTCGCGCGCGATCGCCATGGAGAGGCCCTGGTTGAAACCGCGCCTGGCCAAGACGCCGACGACGCGGCGCAGGTCCTTGTCCCGCTCCGCCCGGCCCGTCGGCGCGGACTTGATGGTGCCCGCCTTTTTCGCCGCCAACGCCCGCGCGATGTGGGACTCGTCGGCGTCGGTGATTTGCTCCAGCGCTTCCTCGCGAAGGTGCGGCGCAATGCCCTTTTCGCTCAATTCACGGTCGAGCACCATCCGAGACTTCCCCCGCACCGCATGGCGCTGACGCACCCATTCGGAGGCGAAGTGGGCGTCGTCGAGGAGCCTGGCGGCCGTCAGATCGTCGAGGACCTCGTCGATCGCGGCCCCCGGCCACTCGTCGTTCTCGGCGAGCCGGCCGCGCAACTCGGCGCGCGACCTCGCCCGCTGGTCGAGGAGCCGCAACGCGCGGGATCGGATCGGCGCCTTCGCCGCTTCGGCGTCGGCGTCGATGATCGGCTCACCGCCCTCGGCGGCGACCTTCTCCATCGCGATGCGGAGCTTCTCCAGCTTCGCATCGCGCTCCGAACGTTCCGCCACGTGCGGCGCCCCTCTCCTACTCGTCGTCCTCGTCGTCGAAGTCGATGTCCGGCACGACGTCGACCGGGGCATCCGCGTCCGGCTCCTCGGTGAGGTTGGCGTACTCGCCGACGCCCAGCTTCCGCTTGATCTTGTCCTCCAGCTCCGCGGCGAGATCCGGGTTCGCGCGCAGGTACTCGCGCGACTTCTCCTTGCCCTGGCCCAGCTGGTCGCCCTCGTACGTGAACCAGGAGCCCGACTTCTTGATGATCCCGTTGTCCACGCCCATGTCCAGGATCGACCCCTCGCGGGAAATGCCCTGGCCGTAGATGATGTCGAACTCGGCGATCTTGAACGGCGGCGAGACCTTGTTCTTGACGATCTTCAGCTTGGTGCGGTTGCCCACCGCGTCCTGGCCGTCCTTCAGCGTCTGGATGCGGCGCACGTCGCAGCGCACGGACGCGTAGAACTTCAGGGCCTTGCCGCCCGTGGTGGTTTCCGGCGAACCGAACATCACGCCGATCTTCTCGCGCAGCTGGTTGATGAACACCGCCGTGGTGCCGGAGTTGGACACCGCGCCGGTCATCTTGCGCAGCGCCTGACTCATCAAGCGCGCCTGCAGGCCGACGTGGGAATCGCCCATCTCGCCGTCGATTTCGGCCTTCGGAGTCAGGGCCGCCACGGAGTCGACCACGATGATGTCGATGGCACCCGACCGCACCAGCATGTCGGTGATCTCGAGCGCCTGCTCGCCGTTGTCCGGCTGCGAGACCAGCAGGTTGTCCGTGTCCACGCCCAGCTTGCGGGCGTACTCCGGGTCAAGTGCATGCTCCGCGTCGATGAACGCCGCGATGCCGCCGGCGCGCTGCGCTTCGGCGATCGCGTGCAGCGCCACCGTGGTCTTGCCCGAAGACTCCGGGCCATAGATCTCCACGATGCGGCCGCGCGGGAATCCGCCGATGCCCAACGCCACGTCGATGGCGATGTTGCCCGACGAAATCGCCCGAATCGGCGGACGATCCTCGTCGCCCAGGCGCATCACCGCGCCCTTGCCGAAATCCTTCTCGATGTTCGCCAGCGCGACATCGAGCGCCTTGAGCCGATCGCCGCCGCCCGCGGTGGCCGTCGTCTTCTTCCTCGCCATTTTGGTCTCCTGTTCGCGCGTCGTCTCCGTCGCGCCTAGATCCGTTTCGTCCCGTACCTGATGCGCGCCCGGCGCCAATGTTTGCGTCACGCCCAATTGGACGCGCCCCGGAGCGAATCGGTTCCATTTTGTTTTTCCGCGGCACCCTCGCCGCCCACACCCGTCGTTGTACAGGGCCGGGCGGATACGCGGTCCGCACGCGTTCGACTATAGACGAAAGCCCGTTCGAATGCGCGCCGGAACACGCCGAAACTCGTCGAGACGCAGACTCAGTCGTCGGGCCCCAACCAGCGATCCTCCGGGACGTCATGGTCCCGGCACAGCGCCCACCACACGTCGCGCGGTTCAACGCCGCGTTCGATCAACTCGGCGGGCGTGGCGCCGTATTCCGCGAGCACGTGCGACTCCAGCAGCCAGGGGCCGTGGGAATCGCCGAACTCGGCATCGACGAAGCGGTGGAAATCGGCCAAACGCATGGGCCAACGTTAACACCGGCTGCACCGACCACCTCGATCCCGGCTCAGGCGAACGCCGCCAGCACGGCGACGGCGAGAAACGCCGACGCCACCGACGCGTGAATGCGGCCGTTGATGGACAGCCACGCAACGTACTCCCGGAGAAACGCGGTGGGCACGTAATAGCGGGCCGTCGGCGCACCGGCGACCTGCCAGGGCACGCCGAGCCCGCGCGCCAGCGCCGCCGCCCGCAGCACGTGGTAGTCGCTGGTCACCACCATGACCCGGGCCTCGCGCCCCAACGTGTCCGCCCCCAGTCCTTCCGCTTCCAGCAGCCGCGCCGACAATCGGAGATTCTCCAGCGTCGTCGTCGACTCGGCTTCCTCGCGGATGTCGCCCTCCCAACCGGCAGCGGCCGCGTGCCGCGCCATCGCCCTGGCTTCCGCCACCGCTTCGTCGGCCCCCTGGCCGCCGGACATCACCAACAGCGGGGACGCGCCGTCGGCCGAGCGCTCGGCGCACCGCCGAGCCAAGTCAATCGCCCGATCGACGCGGCCCGCCAGCAGCGGCGTCACCCGGTCACCGTCCAGCCCCGCGCCCAACACGATCACCGCATCCAGTCTGCGCGGAAGCGGCCACCGGGCGTAGAGCAGCGCATGGACCGAGTAGACCACCAGCAGGAAACCCAGATAGGCGTAGCAGAGCAGCGCCACCAATCCGGCCACGGCGAACACCGATTCGCCTCCGCCGAGCAACAACGGCACGGCCGGCAACAGCAGGAACGGAGTCACGCCGGCGAGCAGGGGCAGCACGGTGGACGCGTGCACGCCCTCCCTGCGCATGACGACGACCCCGTTCCACATCAGGGCCGCTCCGGTCACGGGCACGGAGGGCACGAGCACGCCGATCAATAGTCCCGCGCCCATCATGAGCGCGAGTTCCCCGTTGACGTGATGCACCGCCTCCACCGCACCGAGATACACGAGGATCATACCCATGACCAGCGGGATGCTGGACGCGGGACGGCGGCGGTCCGCTGCGATGCGCCACGCCGCCACGGCCATCAGGAAGCCACCGGCGACGAGCGCTCCGACGAAGACGGGTGAAATGTGCATGGGGAACTCTCCTAGGGGCGCGACGTGGAGTCGAGCAATCCGGCGGACAAGCGCACCGCGCCCTTCATCGCCGCGATGCCGAGGACGACGGCGACGGCGACCATGCCCACCTGCAGCAGTCCCGTGCCGCCAGCGGACATCGACAGCGGCAGCCCCAGGAACAGGCCCAGGCCCAAGGCGGGGGCGATGGTCGACGCGAGGATCGCGTTCATTTCCGTGCCGCGGGCCCCGTCGATGACGTCGAGTCCGACGCCGGAGGACCGCAGCCTGCGGTTGCGCGCCCGTCCGTCGAGCACATCGGAGGCGGCGGTGACGGCCGTCGCCGTGGCCGCGACGAGGAAGCCGATGGCCAGGACGATGATCGACGCTCGCGGCATGTCCACGGCGAAGTTCTGTTCGACTGCCAGGATGTCCCCGCCCGTCAGCTGCGGGGCCGCGGGGAACTCGGCGGCCAGCGCCCCGCGGATCGCCTCGGCGCCGTCCGGATCGTCGGCCGGCAGTTCGACCTGCACCGACAGGTAGGAAACCTGTTCCGGCGCCGTGCCGTCGAGGGCGTGCTCGTCGAATCCGCCGACCGAGCCCCGCTCCCCCAGCGTCACCGTTGCGGCGGCCGCAGGCGATGCGGCCGCCAAGGCCGCGCGGGCGCGTCCCAGCGTGGCGTCGGCTTCGGCGGCCTGCTGCTGGGTGACGGGGACTTCGAGCACATGCTCGCGGCCCCACACCACTTGGCCGTCGCCGCCGCCGAATCCCGCGAAGAACCCGGCGATGAAGGCGGCGAATGCCACGCCCGACACCATCCGCCACGCGGCCCTCGGGTCGTCGACCAGCCTGCGGCCGGCCAGCAGCGCCCGGACCCCGCCGCGCCCACGGTGGAACCGGGACACGAGGCGCTTGCCCGCCAGCGAGGTGAGCACGGGGCCGATCAGCGACATCGCCATGGCGAGCGCCGCGAACATCGGCAGCACGCCGCCGCCGTCGGAGCCGGGCTTGGACACCTGGTACCAGGCATACCCGGCTGCGGAGATCACGCCCCAGCGCAGCCACGACAACGACTTCGGGGCGTGGGCGTCCGCGACCCCGAGGGGGTCCGCGATGGCCGGCCGGACCTGCAGCAGCGCCGAAACGACGGCGAGGGCCACCACGCCCGGGACCACGCCGGCCAACCACGCCGGCGACGGCATCAACTGGAACAACCCGAACGTGCGCCCCTGCAGCGGCACGTACGACAATGCCGCGGCGACCGGGACCGCGGCCGCGACGCCGGCCAGAGCACCGGCGAAGGCGGGCACCGCGGCCTCCGCCGAGGTCAGCGCGATGGCTTGACGACGAGACATCCCGCCGAGCCGGAGCAGCGCCACCCGTCGGTTGCGGCGCCCGTTGCCGAGCCGTGCTGCGGCCCCCATGAGCGACAGCACGGGACCGATGAGCAGGACGGCGGCGATCGCCGTCAGATGCACGTAGTTCGTGGTTTCCGACGCCGAGTTGAGGCGATGCGGCTCTCCCCCCGAAGGCGGCGATCGGGGTGGGCGGCTGATTGGCTCCGATGCCGGACTGAGCCACGAATCCGGGTTCGGTCATGACCGGCGAGTCGGGGGCTTCGCCGATCACGATAATCCGGTCGTCCGGGCTGCGCAGAGCCTCCTCGCCCAGCTCGCCGGTGATGGTCTTGCCCTCCAGCTCGGGCGCTCCCACCTTCGCGGCCGCGGCGGAGGCGAAGACCTCGCCGGGGCGCGGCGCCTCGTCCAGTCCCGGCGGGACCGGTGCGGTGCGCCCCGGAATCGGCGCGTACCGGACGACGGTGAACCGCTGCCCGTCTATGTATCGGTCCGCCGCGCGCAGGATCGCTCCCGCATCCTCCATGGTGACCCGTTGCGGCGCGAGCCACGCTTCGGCGGTGGCGCGCTGCTGCGTCGCTTGCAGGGCACCGAGCACGATGGTCACCACGAGCGCGCCCACCAGGCACGCCGCCGCGGCCAGCGCCGCCACCGAACGGTCCGCCCGGCCACCGCCGGCGATCAACCGGCGCGCCAGAAACGATGTCCCGGCCGAAGAAGACGGGACGGGCCGTCGTGAAGCAGTCGATCCCCGATGCTCCGGGGCCAGGGTCACGGAGATCACGCCGCCACCACCGATCCGAGGTCGATGACGCGGTCGCAGCGCGCGGCGACGTCGGGATCGTGCGTCACCACGACCGCCGAGGCCCCGGAAGCGCGCGCCGCGCCGAGCATGACGTCGACGACGCCGGCCGACGTCCGGGAGTCGAGCGAACCGGTCGGCTCATCGGCGAATGCCCGGACTGGAACACCATGCCGAAGCCGGTGCGGCGCAGTGCGGTGCGCTCCTCGGCGTTCATCGCCGTGACCTCGCGCCAGGCGCCCGCGCGAGAGTCCGCGAAGTGGACGGTGCCGGACACGGGCGGGCGCAACCCGGACAGCGCATGGAGCAGCGTGGTCTTGCCGGAGCCGGAGGGGCCGACGACGGCGACGGATTCGCCCGCGCGGATCACCAAGTCGATGCCCGCGAAGACGGTGGTGGCGCCGTGCGCGGAGGTCAACCCGCGGGCCACCAGAATGTCTGAAGAGTTCGATGTCATGTCCATGACGCTATTTCCGCAGGCCGGCGAATCCATCGGGCGGCGGGATGATCTTCGGGGGCGGGCCGGTCATACCCGGGGACGACTCGCCGGACCCGCCGTCGGACAGCCCCACCTGAACGCCGATCAAGCCGGCGGCTAGGATGACTTTCCGTGCAGAAAACAGCGATCCAAACCCTCGTCTACGTCGCGGCCTTCGCGGCCCTCATCATCGTCCTCGGCGCGGTGTCCATCCCCGTCGGCGGCGCCGGCGTCCCCATCGTCCTGCAGAACATGGGCATCGCCCTGACCGCCATGCTGCTGGGCTGGCGCCGCGGCACCTTGGCGGTGCTGTTGTTCCTGGCCGTCGGCCTCATCGGCGTGCCGAACCTGGCGGGCTTCCGCACCACGCTGTCGGCGCTGCCCGGCACGACGGTCGGCTACCTGGTCGGCTACGTCGTCGCGGCGCTGGTCATCGGCCTGCTCACCGTCCGCCGCCCGAACCGCCCCGGCCCCATGATCGGCCTGTTCATCGCCGCGGGCCTCGCCGGCGTCGTCGTCCAGTACCTGTTCGGCACCGCGGGCCTGATGATCCGCGCCGAGATGGGCTTCGTCGAGGCCCTTCTGGTGAACATCCCGTTCATCCCGGGCGATATCATCAAGATCGTCGTCGCCGCGCTCATCGCGGCGCCGGTGCTGCGCGCGTTCCCGGACCTGCGCCCCACCGCCCGCCGCACCGGCGGCACCGCCACCGACCGCGCCACCACGGAGAACACCACCGCCCGATGACCGTCATCCGCTTCGATTCCGTCACCTGCGACTACGAGGGCCGCCGTGCCCTGGGCCCGGTGACGGTCGAGCTGTCCGAGCGCCGCATCGGCATCATCGGCCCCAACGGCGGCGGCAAGTCGACGTTCGTGCGGCTGATCAACGGCTTGGCGGACGCCTCCACCGGCCGCGTCGACGTCGGCGGCCTCGATCCCGCCCGCAAGGGCCGCGACGTGCGCCGCAACGTCGGTTTCGTCTTCTCCGACGCCGACAACCAGATCGTCATGCCGACCGTGGCGGAGGACGTCTCCTTTTCGCTGCGTCAGCGCGGCATCGCACCGAAGGACCGGGAGGAGCTCGCTCTTTCCGCTTTGCGACGCTTCGATCTCGCCGACCACGCGGACCATTCGCCGCATTTGCTCTCCGGCGGGCAGAAGCAGCTTTTGGCGCTCACGTCGGTGCTCGTCCTCGAACCCGAGCTGGTCATCGCCGACGAGCCGACGACGCTGCTGGATCTGCGCAACCGCAAGCTCCTGGCGTCGACTTTCGCGGGGTTGGCGCAGCAGCTCATCGTGGTCACCCACGACCTGGATTTCGTCGCCGACTTCGACCGGGTGATCTGCATCGAGGACGGCCTCATCGTCGACGACGGCGATCCCCGCACGGTCATCGCCGGCTACGCCGCGAGGATGGGCGCCTGATGGCCGGCCGCGGCGCGCTCATCGTGCCCCTGTCGGTGTACGTCAAGCGCGACTCCCCCGTCCACCGCTTGCCCGCGCTGCCGAAACTCGGTCTAGTCGTCGGGTTCATTCTCGTGGCGACCGTGTTCGCCCGGACCATCCCCACCGCCGCCGTCGCGCTGGCCATCGCGCTGTGCGGTTACGCCGTGGCGCGCATTCCGCTCAAGGTCGCGCTGTCGCAGCTGCTCGGCGCCGTGCCGTTGCTGGCGTTCATCGCGATCATCCAGGGGCTGACCGGAAATTGGGAACTGGGCATCATGCTGTTCCTGCAGATCCTCGCCTGCGTCGTCGCGGCGACCCTGCTCACGTTGACCACCCGCGTGTCCGACCTCATGGACGCCTTCGACCGGATCCTGGCGCCGCTGGGCAAGCTGGGCCTGCCGGTGTCCACCATCTCGCTGGCCATGTCGCTGACCCTGCGCCTCATTCCCCTCCAGGTGCAGGCGGTGCGCGAGGTGCTCGACGCCCGCCGCGCCCGCGGCGCCTCGGCGTCGGTCACCGCCTTCGGGGTGCCGGTGATCATCCGCACCATCCGCCGCTCCCGCGCAATGTCCGACGCCCTGCTGGCCCGCGGCGTCGGCGACTAGAAACTAGGACGACCAGGGCGTCCAGGACGACTTGAGCGACTTGGGTGACTTGGGTGACTAGGCGTCACACGGCGAAAGCCGGCGGCCGACCACGTCATCGTGGTCAGCCGCCGGCTTCTTCGCGTCAAAAGCGTTCGCGCGAGAGGCGTTACGCCCTACTGGCCGCCGCGCAGCTCGCGCAGCTTGGCCTCGACGGCCGGGTCGGCCGCACCGGACTGGCCGCCCTGGCCCTGCTCGATGGCGCCCTGGGCACCGCCGGAGGGCAGCTGGTTGCCGCCGCGCATCTCGTTGCGGATTTGCTCCAGGCGCGAGTGGCCCGCCAGCTGGACGCCGGCCTGCTCGACCTCGGCCATGCGGCCCTGGACGGAGTTCTGCGCCAGCTCGGCCTGGCCGAGGGCGTTGGCGTAACGGCGCTCGATCTTGTCGCGCACCTGATCCAGGTTCGGCGTCGAACCGGAGGACAGCTCGTTCATCGACTGCAGGGACTCGGAGACCTTCTCCTGCATCTTCGCCTGCTCCAGCTGCGACAGCAGCTTGGTGCGCTCGGCGACCTTCTGCTGCAGGGCCATGGAGTTGCGCTCCACGGCCTTCTTCGCCTGCGCGGCCTGCTGCAGAGACTGGTCGTGCAGGCCCTTGAGGTCCTCGACCGACTGCTCGGCGGTGACCAGCTGGGCGGCGAACGCCTCGGCGGCGTTCTCATACTCCACGGCCTTGGCCTCGTCGCCCTCGCCTCGGGCCTTGTCGGCCAGCTGCAGCGCCTGGCGGGTGTTGCCCTGGAGCTTCTCGATCTCCGCGAGCTGACGGTTGAGGCGCATCTCGAGCTGGCGCTGGTTGCCGATGACGGCCGCCGCCTGCTGGGAAAGTTCCTGGTGCTGACGCTGCGCGTCTTCGATGGCCTGCTGGATCTGGACCTTGGGGTCCGCGTTCTCCTCGATCTTCGAGTCGAACAGGGCCATCATGTAGTTCCACAGCTTGGCGAAGGGGTTTGCCATTGTTGCTCGGTACCTTCCTCAGGGGGTCGACGGGAGTGGGCGGGAGACCCGGGCGTCCGGCGTCCCAGGATACCCGGCGGCTTGTCGCGGCGCAGCAGCGCCGCGGGTCGATGCGACCTACATCGCGGCCATTTCGGGCTGGGCGGCGTGCAGCGCCATGCTGCCGGCCGCGTCGATGATGACGTCGGAGACGGACACGGACAGTCCGTGGCACACGGACGCCAGCAGTTCCGACGACACCTCCTTGCGGCCGCGCTCCAGCTCGGACAGGTAGCCGGGGCTGATGGCGGCGAGATCGGAGAGCTCGCGCAGGGTCATGCCGTTGCGGGTGCGGATGTCGCGCAGCGCCTCGCCGAGGGCCTCGCGCAGCAGCGGTTCACGCGCCGGTTCCGCGGCCGGCAGCGGCGT
>NZ_DURI01000039.1 GCF_012837295.1 Corynebacterium sp.
ACCTCGGCGCGCCCGAGATCATCGTCAACAACGAGCGGCGCATGCTGCAGGAGGCCGTCGACGCCCTGTTCGACAACGGCCGGCGCGGCCGTCCGGTCACCGGACCGGGCAACCGCCCGCTGAAGTCGCTGTCGGACATGCTCAAGGGCAAGCAGGGACGTTTCCGTCAGAACCTGCTCGGTAAGCGTGTGGACTACTCGGGCCGTTCGGTCATCATCGTCGGCCCGCAGCTCAAGCTGCACCAGTGCGGCCTGCCCAAGCTGATGGCCCTCGAGCTGTTCAAGCCCTTCGTCATGAAGGAGCTCGTGGCCAAGAGCTACGCGCAGAACATCAAGTCGGCCAAGCGCATGGTCGAGCGCCAGCGCCCGGAGGTCTGGGACGTCCTCGAGGACGTCATCACCGGCCACCCGGTGCTGCTCAACCGTGCCCCCACCCTGCACCGCCTGGGCATCCAGGCCTTCGAGCCCGTGCTCGTCGAGGGCAAGGCCATCCAGCTGCACCCGCTGGCCTGTGAGGCGTTCAACGCCGACTTCGACGGCGACCAGATGGCCGTGCACCTCCCGCTGTCCGCGGAGGCGCAGGCCGAGGCCCGCATCCTCATGCTGTCCTCGAACAACATCCTGTCGCCGGCGTCCGGCAAGCCGCTGGCCATGCCGCGACTGGACATGGTCACCGGCCTGTACTTCCTGACGCTGGAGAAGCCCGAGCTGCCGGGCGCCCACGCCGACGCCACCGAGGATCAGCCGGAGCAGGGCATCTACGCCTCCCCGGCGGAGGCCATCATGGCGTACGACCGTGGCGCCATCGGCCTGCAGACCCCGATCAAGGTGCGCATCTCGCACCTGCGCCCGCCGGCCGACGTCGAAGCCGAGCACTTCCCCGATGGTTGGGAGAAGGGCCAGGTCTGGACCGCCAACACGACCCTGGGCCGCGTGACGTTCAACGAGCTGCTGCCGTGGAACTACCCGTACGTCGAGGGCGTCATGGCCAAGAAGCCCCAGGCCGCGATCATCAACGACCTCGCGTCGAAGTACCCGATGATCACGGTCGCGCAGACCGTCGACAAGCTGAAGGACGCCGGTTTCTACTGGGCGACCCGTTCCGGCGTCACCATCGCCATGTCCGACGTGCTGGTTCTGCCGAACAAGAAGGAGATTCTCGACTCCTACGAGCAGAAGGCCGACACGATCGAGAAGAAGTTCCGCCGCGGCAAGCTGTCCTCGGCCGAGCGTCACGAGTCGCTGGTCAACCTGTGGAAGGCCGCGACCGCCGAGGTCGGCGAGAAGGTCGAGGGCCTGTACCCCGACGACAACCCGATCCCGATGATCGTGAAGTCCGGCGCCGCCGGCAACATGGGCCAGATCCACTCCCTGGCCGGCATGAAGGGCATGGTCACCAACCCGCGCGGCGAGTACATCACGCGTCCGATCAAGACCTCGTTCCGCGAGGGCCTGTCGGTGCTGGAGTACTTCAACAACTCGCACGGTTCCCGCAAGGGCCTGGCCGACACCGCCCTGCGCACCGCCGACTCGGGTTACCTGACCCGTCGTCTGGTGGACGTCGCGCAGGACGTCATCGTCCGCGAGGAAGACTGCGGCGCCACCGCCGGCGTCGACGTCGAGATCGGCGAGCGCGTGCTCGGCGCCGACGGCCAGCCGACCGGCGAGCTGCGCCGCGCGCAGTACGTCGAGACCTCGGCGATCGCCCGCTACCTGGCGGCCCCGGTCGTCGACGCCGACGGCAACGAGATCCTGCCGGTGGGCACCGATCTGCGCGACGAGGAGATCACCGATCTGCTCTCCCGCGGCATCGACACCGTCAAGGTCCGCTCCGTCCTGACCTGCAACACGCCGACCGGCGTCTGCGCCACCTGCTACGGCCGCTCCATGGCCACCGGCAAGATGGTCGACATCGGCGAGGCCGTGGGCATCGTCGCCGCGCAGTCCATCGGCGAGCCCGGCACCCAGCTGACCATGCGCACGTTCCACCAGGGCGGCGTCGGCGGCGACATCACGGGCGGTCTGCCCCGAGTCCAGGAGCTGTTCGAGGCCCGCGTGCCCAAGAACCGCGCCCCGCTGGCCACCGCCACCGGCCGCGTGCGCCTGGAGGAGGACGACCACTTCTTCACGCTGACCATCGTCCCGGACGACGGTTCCGACGAGGTCGTCTACGACAAGCTGTCGAAGCGCCAGGGCCTCGCGGAGATCACCGTCGACGGCCGCCGCCGCGCCATCCGCGACGGCGACACCGTCGAGATGGGCTCCCAGCTGATGAAGGGCGCCGCGGACCCGCACGAGGTCCTGCGCATCCGCGGCCGCCGCGGCGTGCAGCGCCACCTGATCGAGGAAGTCCAGTCGGTCTACCGCGATCAGGGCGTGGCCATCCACGACAAGCACATCGAGGTCATCGTTCGCCAGATGCTGCGCCGCGTCACCGTCATCGACTCCGGCTCGACCGAGTTCCTGCCGGGTTCGCTGGTGGAGCACGCGGAGGCCGTGGCCGCGTCGCGCCAGGCGGTCGCCGAAGGCGGCAAGGCCATCCAGATGCGCCTGGAGATCATGGGCATCACCAAGGCCTCGCTGGCCACGGATTCGTGGCTGTCGGCCGCCTCCTTCCAGGAGACGACCCGAGTGCTCACCGATGCCGCGATCAACAAGCGCTCCGACAAGCTGATCGGCCTGAAGGAGAACGTGATCATCGGCAAGCTGATCCCGGCCGGCACGGGCATCTCCCGCTACCGCAACATCGCGGTGGAGCCGACGGAGGAGGCCGCCCGCCAGGCCGCCGCCCCGTTCGCCTCCCTGGGCGAGGGCTTCTACGGCCCGGAGGACACCTACGCCGAGCCGACCGGCCGCGCCGTTCCGCTGGACGACATCCCGTACGACCAGTAAACGGCCGCTTTACGACGACCCCCTCTCCCCGGCCAATGGCCGGGGGAGGGGTTTCGTCGTTTCCATGGTCCGGCCGCGTGGAAGGCCGGCCGCGCGAAAAACGGCGGCCGGCTACTCCAGCTCGCGCCGGTCGGACCGGGGCACGCGGCGGACGTCGACGCCGCCCATCAGCGCGATGCCGGTGACCCGGACGCGCGGGGCGTCGGGCGGGAGATCGTGGCCGGCGATGACCACGTCGCGGGACTTCGACGTGCCGAATCCGCCCATCAGGCCGGTGCCCTGGACGGTCAGGCGAATGTCCTCGGGAACGATGATCTCGATGCCGCCCATGATTGCCACGGCGACGATCTCGGTTTCGTGCGCCTCGAATCGAGCGCGCCGCAGGTCGACGCCGACGCCGCCCATGACGGCGATGGAGTAGTGGGTGGGCGGGCAGATCCAGTCGCCGCCCTGGTCGGCGCCGAACATGACGGCGACGCTGAAGGTCGAGCCACCGGTTTCGCCGGTGACGTGCGCCTTCGCCACCGCCGACAGGTCGCGTGACGACGGCCCCGCCACCTCTCCGGGAGGCCGATGCGCCGCGGGCGATGCGGGCCGAAACGGCTCGATGCCGCCCACCGCGCCTCCCGCGTTCGGGTGCGGCCGATCCATGATGATCGCCCAGGGGTCGTCTACGAGATCGGCGAGTGGATCGGCGAGCTCGTCGCGCGTGCGCGCCGCCCAGGCCCGGTTCGTTCTTTCGTCGAACTCGGACAGGTCGATTTGGCCGCGGCCGAGGGCCTCCGACAATTCGTCGGCCACGCGGCGGCGTTCGTCGTCCGTCGCCCGCAGGGGGCGCGGCTGGGGGTCGTCGCCGGTGGCCCGGCCGTCGGGGGCGCTCATGGCCCCGACTCTATGCGGTATCAGGCCGCCATGGGAGGGGCGGAGAGCTCGGCGCGCAGCGCGCGGCCGAAGTCCCGCCAGGTGGTCCAGGATGCCTTCGCCCGCGACCAATCGTCGGGCAGGACCTGGAGCTGTGCGACGAAGAGCGCGTGGCGCTGATCGTCGGTGAGCGACGGCGAGACGCCGTCGGGGCCGGGGACGTTCCGGGAACAGTCGAACATGGCGGTCACCTCACTGATCGCTTCGGGCATGCGCTCATTGCATGCGACGTGAATCACACCCGGATAACCGGGTTAGCCGACGAACATACCGGGCCCGGAGGGTAAACGCAAGGTTAACGAATAATGAACGCCCATCTGCGTGCGGCGGATGGGCGTTCGTCGTCCGTGGCGGCGGACAAGGCGTCCGCGGGCAATCCCTATTCGCCGTCCTTGGCCGCGCCCCGGGCTTCCCTTTCCTCGCGGATGACGTCGCGGAGGATCTTGATGATGCTGCGCCAGCTTCCCTCGAACGTCGAGATGTCGTCGGGGAGCGCCTCGATCTGCTCGTGGCGCTTCTCCGAACGCCGCTCGGCGAGCTCTGCGCGGATGGCGTGGATGTTGCGCTCGGCGTCGGCGAGCATCTTCTCCAGCTCGTCGACCGACGCGGAATCGATGTCGCGGGGTTCCTCGTCCCGTATGGGGGAGTTCGTCATGGCAATGCTCCTGGTGCGTGGTCGGCGGGACTAGGTGAACAGGACCTTGATGAGGATGGCCAGGGCCGGAACGATGATGAAGACCGTCAGCACCCACGCCACGGCGTAGATCTTGCGCTCCGCCGCAACGTGCGCCAGTGTTTCCGCGCCCAGCAGCGGCAGGGACCGCAGGAACGGCAGCCCGTAGATGATGAGGATGCCGAACACGTTGAACAGGGTATGGACCAGTGCGATGGTCAGCGCCAGCTTCGCGCCGTCGCCGGTCACCGCCATTGCGGCGATCAGCGCGGTGACGGTGGTGCCCACGTTGGCGCCCAGGGTCAGGGGGTAGATCTGGCGGGTGGTCAGCGCGCCGGAACCGGCGAAGGGGACCATCACCGACGTGGTCACAGAAGAGGACTGCACGGCGATGGTGACCAGCATGCCCGCGCCCATGGCGGTAAGCGGATGGCCGCCGACCGACTTCTCCAGGATGGCCTTGGCTCGGCCGACCATGAGGACCTGCAGGATCTTGCCGAGCCAGGAGACGGCGAAGAAGATCATGGCGACGCCGAGAAGGATGGTCAGGGTGCCCGCGACGACATCGGAGCCTGGCAACAGGCCTGTCAACCCGTCCATGCCGAGCAGATCCACGACGGGGTCCGTGAGGGTGCCGACGAGGTCGGCCTGGCCCGGATCCGGCAGCACCGTGCCGAACAATGCACCGGCCAACCACTCGGCGCTGCGCTGGATCGGATGGAAGAAGATCTCGATCGGCAGGAGGATGATGACGGCGAAGAGATTGAAGAAGTCGTGCACCGTCGAGGCCGCGAAGGCGCGGCGGAATTCGTCCTTGTGGCCCGCGTGGCCGAAGGAGGCCAGCGTGTTGGTCACCGACGTGCCGATGTTGGCGCCCATGATCATGGGCACCGCGACCTCGATGGGCAACGCCCCCGCACCCACCGCGGTGACCACCAGCGTCGTCGTCGTCGATGAGGACTGGATGATCGCCGTGGCCAGCACGCCGACGAACAGCGCGATGAACGGGTTGGTGGCGAAATCGAAAAGGCCCTCGGCCGCGTCCTTGCCCAGGCCCTTGAAGCCGTCGCCGATGACGCCGATGGCGACGATCAGCATGTAGAGGGTGCCGATCGCCAGCAGGGTCAGCACCCAGTTGGGAAGGCGGCGGATGCCGTGGGGGACGTCGCTGGCGG